>JANNWA010000280.1:0-6978 GCA_031408275.1 Pseudomonadota bacterium | reverse complement strand
TCGTGCGGTATCCGATCTCCGTGAGGGGCACGCCCGCCGACGTGTATCACATCGTCGACCACGGCGAGGCTTTTCCCATCCAGTGCCTTCCTGCAACTGAATGCGCCGCGCATGTTTGCGCGCCGCTCGTTCAACGGCAGGCCGAGTTGCGCCGGTGTGTCGCGAACCCGCTCGCACAGGCCGGCATCGACCGGGACGCCAAGGCGCGCGCCCACCCCGCGTGAAATCTCCATAGCCTGGTTGTAGCCCCTTTCCCGCAGCCGCAACGCGTGCAGGGGCACGGGGATGATCAGATCCACGCCTCCAGCGGCGCTGTTCGCGGCGCCGATTTCGGCAAGCAGTTCGTCCGCGAGGAAAGGCGCGAGCGCCAGTTCGCCCCGGAACTTCAGGCCCTGGACCAGCACATCGGCCGGGAAAGCATAGGCGAACACCGCGACGGTGGCGTCGAAGGCTGGCCGGTCGCCGATGCAACGCCCGCAGAGGGCGCCGTCCGTCGCGGGCAGTGCGCACCTCTGGCAGCGCTCGCGCGGCAGGCGCGGCAAGTCAGCCGCGCAAGGCGGGCACAGGACGCCACGGCTTTCCCCGCGGCACAGGTAGCAGGTGCCGCCGAAGAGCCGCCCGGCGAGTGCGCTCGCTGCGCGTGACCACGGATCAGTTCGCATCGCGAACGATTATGCGGCAAGCCGCGCTGCTTGTTGACGCAGCGTGGGAGTGCGCCGCAGAATCGGCGCCTTCCCCTGAAGCGGATGAACGAAGACATGTGGACCGTCGCAAGGCTCGGCACTGAACTTGCCGCAGGAAAGGTCACGAGCCGTGCGCTCGTCGAGCAAGCCCTCGGGCGCATCGCCGATCCCGCGGGCGAGGGCGCCCGCGCGTTCCTCAGGACCTATGCCGAGACGGCGATTGCCGAGGCGGATCATTCCGACAGCCTGCGCCGCGCCGGCATCGTGCGCTCGCCCGTGGATGGCATTCCCATTTCGGTGAAGGACCTCTACGACGTGGCGGGAGGCGTGACGCGCGCGGGCTCGAAGGTGCTGGACGACGCGGCGCCGGCCCGTGCCGACGCGCCGGCCGTGGCGCGGCTGCGGGCCGCGGGCGCGGTGATCGTGGGCCGCACCAACATGGTGGAGTTCGCGTTCGGCGGCGTAGGCCTCAATCCGCACTACGGAACGCCGAGCAATCCCTACGACAGGAAGACCGGGCGCGTACCCGGCGGCTCGTCCTCCGGAGCCGCGGTGTCCGTGGCCGACGGCATGTGCGCGATGGGCCTGGGCTCGGATACTCGCGGTTCGGTGCGCGTGCCGGCCGCGCTGTGCGGCGTCGCGGGCTTCAAGCCGACCGCAAGCCGCATTCCACGGGACGGCGCGTTCCCGCTGTCCTGGACCCTGGATTCGGTCGGCCCGCTCGCCAACTCGATAGAGTGCTGCGCGGCGTACGATGCCATCCTTGCGGGCGGCGCGCCTCACCCGCTGCCCGTGCTGCCCGTGAAGGGGTTGCGGCTGATGGTCCCGCGATGCAACCTCATGGACGACCTCGATTCGCAGGTCGCCCAGGCCTTCGAGCGCGCGCTCTCCGCGCTATCGCAGGCGGGCGCCCTGATCGTCGAGGTCGATGCGCCGGTGTTCACGCAATCGCTCGATCTGTACAAGAACGGCGGATTCGCGGGGGCCGAGGCGTATCTCATCCATCGCAAGCTGCTGGAAACGCGTGCCGCCGGATACGACCCGCGCGTGTCGAAGCGCGTGATCCTCGCCAAGGACTTCACCGCGGCCGATTACATCCAGCTGGGGTTCGACCGGGCGGCGTTCATCCGGGCCGCCGAGGAGCTCGGGGCGCCGTACGATGCGATGCTCTATCCCACGGTCGCGGCCGTGGCGCCGACGATCGAGGAAAGCGGCAGGACCGATGAGGACTACTTCCGCTGGAACCTGCGCCTGCTGAGGAATACGGGTTTTGCAAACGTCCTGGACGGATGTGCCGCGACCCTGCCCTGCCAATCGCGCGGCGAGGCGCCGGTGGGTCTGACTGTCGGCGGTTTTGCCGGCGCGGACCGCAGGGTGCTCACCGTCGCCCGCGCCATCGAAAGCGCGCTCGAGCCGGTCACCGATCGCGGCGCCCGCTAGCCTTTTCCACCTGCCGCGACCCCGCAGATTTCCGCGCCGCCTCCCGCTTACGCGATCGATCCGCTTCGCGTCCGCCGCAATGCCGATGCGGCGGCGGGAAGCTACAGGGGCGCCGCGCGCCTCGAGCACGAGGTCGGCCTGCGCATGCTCGAGCGGCTCGATTACGTGAAGCTGGCGCCCCGCAGGATCCTGGATGCAGGGTCCGGGCCGGCCCCGCAGGCGGCGGAACTGCTGAAGCGCTACCGGGGCGCTGAATTGTTCGCGCTGGATTTCTCGCTGCCGATGCTGCGCGCCCTGCCGCAGCGCGGGTGGCTGGCGCGTCTGGGGCGCAAGCCCGCACCGGTTCCCGTGTGCGCGGACCTCGGGCGCATCCCGCTGGCATCGCGCTCGTGCTCGCTGGTCTGGTCGAACATGGCGCTTCACTGGGCCGCGGACCCGCAGGCGGCGATCGGCGAGTTTCAGCGCGTGCTCGAAGTCGAAGGGTTGCTCATGTTCAGCACGCTCGGCCCGGATACGCTTAAGGAACTGCGCGCCGCATTGCCGGGTTCCGGCGGGGCGCCGCACGTGCACGGGTTCATCGACATGCATGACCTCGGCGACATGCTCGTCGCGGCCGGATTTTCCGCGCCCGTGATGGACACGGAGACCATCACTCTCACTTATCCTGCGATCAGCGCAATGGTTGCGGACCTGCGCGCCACGGGGCAGACCTGCGCGCTGGCGGGTCGCGCGCGCGGACTGCTCGCGGCGGCGCGCTGGCGGCTCGCCTGCGAAACGCTGGAGCGCGGCTTTCGCGACGGACGCCTGCCCGTGACGATGGAGATTGTGTACGGGCATGCATGGAAAGCGGCGCCACGCCGTACGCCGGAAGGCCACGCGATCGTAAATCTCGGCCCGGCCCGGAAAAGGTGAGAGCGATTCCCGAAAACGCGTCTAAATCCGAGGCTTTATCTCGGGTTCAAACTTGTTAGGCCGGGGGGTCTGTGGTAACTTACGCAGGCATTTTTTGCGGTTTCCGCCACGACGCTTCCATGAGAGATTGGATCCAGGAATTTCCCCGCCAGGAATTTGCGTTCCAGGGGCATGGGTCGGGATTCAGCCTTATTCTCAAGCGCAACTGCTCGATCTCCCCGGCCGGCCTCTTGTGGGTCTATGTGATGATTGCGGTGGTCACGCTTGGAATAGCGGCGGTATTTGCGGCGCTCGGGGCTTGGGTGATCCTGCCGTTTGCGGGGATCGAGATCGTCGCGCTGGGGATCGCTTTTGCAGTGAACGGCAGGCATGCCGCCGACTACGAGCGCATCCAGCTCGGCGAAGGCAGGCTGGTGGTTGAGGTGTGTGAATCGGATACGGTCCGCCGCCACGAGTTCAATCCGGCTCGGGCGAGCGTGATGGTGGCAGGCGCCGGGCACGGCATGCGGGTGGTGCTGGAGTCGCCCGACCACAGCCTGGAGATCGGCCGGCACCTGCATGAGCGGGCGCGGCTCGACCTGGCGGGCGAGCTGAACAGAAGATTACGGAACTAGTTACGGAACTAGCAATCGAAAGGGTGAGCATGCAACACTTCTCGGCACGAAAGTTCGGACGGTGGGCGCTGGCGGCGGGGATACTCGCGCTCTTGGCCGCGGGCAGTGCGCAGGCGCTGGAATGGAACCTGCAGCCTGCGGCGACCAAGATCGCCGACGACGTCCATAGCCTGCACGAATACGTCATGGCGGTCATCGTCGTGATCTTCGTGGCCGTGTTCGGGGTGATGTTCTATTCGGTGTTCGCCCACCGCAAGTCAAAGGGCCACAAGGCGGCGAATTTCCACGAGAACACCACGGTCGAGATCATCTGGACCGTCATCCCGCTGCTGATCCTCATCGTGATCGCATGGCCGGCGACCAAGGCGGTCATCGCGCAGAAAGACACCTCGAACTCGGATATGACCATCAAGGTCACCGGCCACCAGTGGAAGTGGGGTTACGACTACATCAAGGGCGAGGGCGAGGGGATCAGCTTCGTCTCGCAGCTGAAGACGCCGCGCGACCAGATCGAGGGCGCGGCCGCCAAAGGCGAGAATTACCTGCTCGAGGTCGACAACGAATTGGTGGTGCCGGTCGGAAAGAAGGTGCGCATACTCACCACCGCTGCCGACGTGATCCATTCATGGGGGGTCCCCGCGTTCGCCGCCAAGCAGGATGCGATCCCCGGGTTCATCCGCGACATGCACTTCAAGGCCGAGAAGGTCGGGACCTACCGCGGCCAGTGCGTGGAACTGTGCGGCAAGGAACACGGCTTCATGCCGATCGTGGTGCGCGTGGTCAGCGCCGAGGACTACACCAAGTGGGTGGACGGCGAGAAGAAGAAGCTGGCCGCGCTCGCGGACGACCCGACCAAGACGTATTCGCTCGACGAGCTCAAGTCCCGTGGCGAGAAGGTGTACGCCGCCAACTGCGTGGCCTGCCACCAGGCGACGGGCAAGGGCATGCCGCCGGCGTTCCCGCCACTGGACGGTTCCAAGATGGTCAACGGCGTCAAGAACGACCAGATCGCGCTGTTGCTCAACGGCAAGCCCGGCACGGCGATGGCCGCTTTCGGCAAGCAGCTCAACGACACCGAGCTCGCCGCAGTGATTTCATACACGCGCAACTCCTGGGGCAACAAGACCGGCGAGGCGATCCAGCCCGCCGAAGTCAAGTCCCTGCGCAAGTAAGCAACCAACAGATTAAACGATCCGGGAGAAGCACATGAGCGCAGTCCTCGACGACCACGGCAAGCCAGACGATCACCACGGCGACCACCATCACGGCTACGGCGGGATGATGAGGTGGGTCACCACCACCAACCACAAGGACATCGGCTCGATGTACCTTTGGTTCAGCTTCTCGATGTTCATGGTGGGCGGCGTGATGGCGCTCGTCATCCGCGCCGAACTGTTCAGCCCCGGCCTGCAGATCGTCAACCCGGACTTTTTCAACCAGATGACCACGATGCACGGGCTCATCATGGTGTTCGGGGCGATCATGCCGGCGTTCGTGGGGTTCGCGAACTGGCTGATCCCGATGCAGATCGGCGCGCCCGACATGGCGTTCGCGCGCATGAACAACTGGTCGTTCTGGATCCTGCCGTTCGCGGGGTCGCTGCTGATCATGTCGTTCTTCGTGCCCGGCGGCGCGCCCGGCGTGGGCTGGACGATGTATGCCCCGCTCACCGTGCAGATGGGCATGGGCATGGACCTCACGATCTTCGCGGTGCACCTGCTGGGCATGTCCTCGATCATGGGCTCGATCAACATCGTGACCACGATCCTCAACATGCGCGCGCCCGGCATGACGCTCATGAAGATGCCGCTGTTCTGCTGGACCTGGCTGATTACGGCTTACCTGCTGATCGCGTCCATGCCGGTGCTCGCCGGAGCGGTCACCATGACCCTGACCGACCGCCACTTCGGCACCTCGTTCTTCAACGCCGCCGGCGGCGGCGACCCGGTGCTGTACCAGCACATCTTCTGGTTCTTCGGCCACCCCGAGGTCTACATCATCATCCTGCCGGCGTTCGGCGTCGTTTCGCAGATCCTGCCGGCGTTCTCCAGGAAGCCGCTGTTCGGCTACGCGTCGATGGTCTACGCGACCGCCTCGATCGCGATCCTGTCGTTCATCGTCTGGGCGCACCACATGTACACGGTCGGAATGCCCGTCACCGGACAACTGTTCTTCATGTACGCGACCACGCTGATCGCGGTCCCGACGGCCTGCAAGATCTTCAACTGGCTGGCGACCATGTGGCGCGGTTCGCTCACGTTCGAGACCCCGATGCTGTTCGCGATGGGGTTCCTGTTCCTCTTCACGATGGGCGGCTTCTCGGGCCTGGTGCTGTCGCTGGCCGCGGTCGACATCCAGCTGCATGACACGTACTACGTGGTCGCGCACTTCCACTACGTGATGGTCGCGGGCGCGCTCTTCACCGCGTTCGGCGGGATCTACTTCTGGTTCCCCAAGTGGACTGGCAAGATGTACGACGAGACGCTCGGCAAGTGGCACTTCTGGCTGTCGATGATCTTCTTCAACATCACGTTTTTCGTGCAGCACTTCTCGGGCCTGGCGGGCATGCCGCGCCGGATCCCCGACTACCCGCTGATCTTCGAAACCTGGAACAAGATCTCCTCGATCGGCGCGTTCGGCTTCGGGCTATCGCAGCTCCTGTTCCTGTACATCATCCTCAAGGCGCTCTCGAGTGGCGAAAAGGCGGCTGACAAGCAGTGGGAAGGCGCCGATTCGCTGGAGTGGACGCACCTGCCCTCGCCCGCCCCGTACCATTCGTTCGAGACGCCCCCGGTCATCAAGTGAGCGCCCGGCTGGCAAATGGCATGCAGGCGGATTCCGCGGTGAACAGGAACGTCAGGACGGGGCTGATCCTCGCGTCGGTGGCGCTGGCGTTCTTCCTCGCCATCATCGCCAAGTACTGGCTGATCCGATGAGCGCTGCAGGGGGCCACAGCCTGGGCGACAACCGGCGCACGCTGGTCAAGCTTTCCATCGTTGCGTCGCTGATGTTCGGCTTCGGCTACGCGATGGTGCCCTTTTACAAGCAGATCTGCCTTGCGCTGGGCATCAACAGCCTCGTGCCGGTGTCGGTGGCGTCCACGGAAAACACCCAGATCGATTACTCGCGCACCGTGACGATCGAGCTCGACGCCAATGCGCACCATATGCCCTGGAGGTTCAAGCCGCTGCAGAACCACATCGCAGTCCACCCAGGGGAGCTGATCACGATCGAATACGAGATCGTCAACGTGCGCCCCACGGCGGTGACCGGCCAGGCGGTCCCGAGCTACGGCCCGCAGCTGGCCGGGAAGTATTTCAGCAAGCTCG
>JANNWA010000279.1:0-18907 GCA_031408275.1 Pseudomonadota bacterium | reverse complement strand
CGTACAACAACATCACCAACAAGAATTTCGATTCGGGAGATTACCCCGAGGCGGTGCGCAAGGCCGTGGCCGCGATCGACCTGCCGAAATGGCGCGCCAGGCAGAAACAGGGCGAGCCCGACGGCCGCAGGATCGGCGTGGGCATTTCCGTGTACTGCGAACAAGGCGCTCACGGGACCTCCGTTTACGCCGGCTGGGGCATCCCCATGGTGCCCGGCCACGTGCAGTGCTTCGCCCGGCTGTCGCCCGACGGAATGCTGGAGTTGCGCATCGGCGCGCAGTCGCACGGCCAGAGCCTCGAGACCACGCTCGCGCAGGTCGCCAACGAAATCCTCGGCATCGATCCGGCCAACGTGCGCCTGATCCACGGCGACACCGCCCTTACCCCCTATTCGACCGGCACCTGGGGCTCGCGCTGCATGGTGATGTCGGGCGGCGCGGTCGCCGCCGCATCCAGGGAGATCGGCAAGCGGGTCAAGCAGATCGCGGGCAAGTTGCTGGAGGTCTCCGTCGCCGACCTGGTGCTCGAAGACGGAAAAGTCAAAGTCGCCGGCACGGACAAATCGATGACGCTGGCCGAGGTCGCCCACGTCTGGTACCGCGCGCCGCAATTGCTGCCCAAAGACGTGGACCCCGGCGGGCTCGAGGCGACTGTCGGCTACAAAGCCAAGGTCGATTCGGGCACCTTCAGCTACGCGTGCCATGCCGTTGCTGTCGCGGTGGACATCGAGCTCGGCCATACAGAGATCCTCGATTATGTGATCGTCGAGGACGGCGGCACGCTCGTGAACCCTATGGTAGTAGACGGGCAGATCTGCGGCGGCACTGCGCAGGGCATCGGGACCGCGCTGTACGAGGAAATGCCCTATAACGGCGAGGGCCAGCCGCTCGCCTCGACGCTGGCCGACTACATCCTGCCCGGCCCGACCGAAGTGCCCGCGCCTCGCATCATCCACATGGAAACGCCTTCCCCTTACACCGAGTTCGGCCAGAAGGGCATCGGCGAAGGCGGTGCGATCGCCCCGCCCGCAGCCATCGTCAATGCGATCAACGATGCGCTGAAGGACCTCGGCGTGGAAATAACTGAAAGCCCGGCGAGCCCGCGCAAGGTCCTGGCGGCGATTCTCTCCGCGAAAGCCAGAAAAGCTGCTTAAGACCCGCGCTTCGCCAGGCGCCTGCGGAAATCCAGCGCCAGCAGCGGGAGACCGATGGCCGACACCACGAACAGCGGCCGCGTGCCGAAAGCGTCGATCACGATCCCGCCCAGCCAGACCCCTAGCGACTGCCCGCTGAACAGGCTAAGCGCAAACAGTGCCACCGCCGCGCCACGCGAATCCGGCGCCATCTGGGTGGCGTTCACCTGCAGCGTGTTGTGCAGCATGTAGAGCCCGCCACCCAGCGCGAGCAGGCAAGGCAGCGCCCATCCGCCGGAGGGAGCCGCAGTCAACGCAAGGAATCCTGCGCCGATCGTGAGACCGCCGGCCAGCGCCAACCCGCGCTCGCCGAGCCGGGTCACGAGCTTTTTCGACAGGAACGCATACAGCATGCCGCCGACGGCATACGCCCCGATCGCCGCGCCGCTCGCCCCCAGCCCCATCCCGAGACGCTCGTGCAGGTGCAGGGCAACGAAGGAGATCGATCCGTAGAAGAGCGCGCCTTCAGCGAAGACCGTCAGCAGCATCGTGCGCACCCAGGGTTGCGGCAGCAGCTGACCCATGCGCCGGAATCCGTCCGCGATCGAGCGCGGCGCGGCCCGGGGATCAGTATGGGTGATGGGGTTGCCGCGCAGTTCCATCCACAGCAGCAGGCTCACCACTGCATACACCGCCGCCAGCAGGAAGAACAGCGACCGCCAGCCGAAGTTCTCGCCGAGATAGCCGCCCAGCGCCGCGCCTGCCGCCACGCCTGTCATCTGGCCAAGGAGGAACTTCGCCAGCACGGCCTGCCGGCGTGAGTACGGCACGACGTCCCCGATCCAGGCCATTGCGAGCGGGATGATCGCGCCGACCGTGGCGCCAGCCGCGAAGCGCGCCATCACGAGGACGTCGAGCGTTGGCGCCAGCGCGCAGGCGATCGTGCCCAGCGTGGACAGGGCCGAAGTGACGAAGATCAGCTGGTACTTGCCCATCTTGTCGCCGATCGGGCCGTGCACAACCTGCAGCAACCCGTAGGCGACTGCAAATGCAGTGATCACGGCCGCGGCGCTGCCCGCGGTGGTGCCGAACTCCTGCGCCAGCAGCGGCAGCAGCGCGTCGGTGCCGCGCAGGCTGGCTGAACTGGCGAAGGAGGCGAAGGCGAGGAGCGCTACGGCACGCTCGGCGGAAGGGCTGCGCATGGAGAGCCGGCAGTATCCCCGAAAGCGCAGGCGGCCGCGAGGACTGGTTCAGGCGTCGTGCGCCACCTGGGGAAAATGACAGGCGACCCGGCGCCTCTCGCCCACTTCGCGCAGCAGCGGCCTCTCGGTCCGGCAGCGGTCCACCTGTTTCGGGCAGCGGCCGAAGAAGCGGCACACCTTCGGGTCCGGGTCGACTGGCGAACGCGGCTCGCCTGTGAGGACTTGCCGGTCCTCAGGCCGTCCGCCGATCGAGGGAATCGCACGCACCAGCGCCGCGGTGTACGGATGCGCCGGGGCGCGGAACACCTCCCCGGTCGGCCCCTGCTCCACAACCTTGCCGAGGTACATCACGATGACGCGGTCGCACAGCATGCGGACAACGTTGAGGTCGTGCGATACGAAAAGGTAGCTCATGCCGAGTGTTTGCCTGAGTTCGGCGAGCAGCTTCAGGATCGTGGCCTGCACGGAGACGTCGAGCGCTGCGGTGGGTTCATCCAGGATCAGCAGCTCGGGGCACAGTGCAATGGCCCTCGCGATGCCCACGCGCGCTTTCTGGCCGCCGGAAAGCTGGTGCGGGAAGCGCATCAGCAATTCCTCGGGCAGGCCCGTCTGGCGAGCTGCGGCGAACACCTGCGCATGCAGTTCGGCGTAGTCCTTGACCTTGGCCAGCAGGCGCAACGGTTCGGCGATCGTGTCGAACGCCGTATAGCGCGGATTGAGGCTGTCGGTCGGGTCCTGGAACACCATCTGGATCTTCGGCCGGAACTGGGTCTCGGCGAACTTGCGCGCCGGGATGAAACCGATGTTGCGACCGCCGAAGATGATGTCGCCGGCCGTCGGGTCGAGCATGCGCGTGATCAGGCGCACGAGCGTCGACTTGCCGCACCCGGATTCCCCCACCAGCCCGACGCTCTCGCCGCGCGCGATCTCGAAAGTCACGTCATCCACGGCGTGCAGCTGGCTGCGCCGCCCGATCGGAAAGTGCTTTTTCAGCTCGACGATGTCGAGGATGTTCGGCGTCATAGCGGGTTGAAGCAGCGGACCTTGTGCCCGGACTCGTAAGTCACTTCGGGCAAAGACTCCACCGCGCATTGCCCTACCGCCCGGTCACAACGCGCATGAAAACGGCAGCTGGGCAGGTCGTTGCGGCGCAAGTCCGGCAGGTTGCCGGGAATCGAGGAGAGGCTGTCGATTTCAACCTCCGGGCTGGGCGTTGCTGCGATCAGGCGCGCGGTGTAAGGATGGCGCGGCTGGGCGAACAGCCGGCCGGTCGGCGCGGACTCGACCACGTGCCCGGCGTGCATGACCACGATGCGATCGCAGTACTCCGAGGCCAGCGCGAGGTCGTGCGTGATCAGGATGGTGGCCATGTTCCGCTCGCGCGCAAGGTCGCTGACGAGCTCCATGATTGCCGCCTGCGTGGTGACGTCCAGGCCCGTGGTCGGCTCGTCGGCGATCAGCAGTGCCGGGTTGCAGGCCAGCGCGAGCGCGATCATCACCCGCTGGCACTGCCCGCCAGACAACTCGAACGGATAGGCCGAGTAGCGCCGCTCCGGGTCGGTGATGCGCACCTGCGCCAGGCACTCGATGGCCTTCTTCTTCAGCTCCGACTGCAAGGTGGAGGTATGCGTGCGCAGCACGTCCTCGATCTGCCGGCCGATCTTGCGGATCGGGTTCAGGGCGGTGCGGGGATTCTGGAAGATCATCGAGATCTCGCGCCCGCGCACCTCCTGCAGGGCGCCTTCCTTGGCGGCGAGCATGTCCATGCCGGCGAACACGATCGTCCCCGCCTTCACCTCGGCCGCCGCATCGAGGATGCGCAGGATCCCGAACGACAGCACTGACTTGCCCGAACCGGATTCGCCCACGATCCCGACGGTCTCGCCCTTGGCCACCTCCAGCGAAACGTTCTCGAGGGCGTGCACCGTCCCCGACCGCGTGCGGAACTCGAGCGAGTAGTCCCTGACCGACAGCAGCGGTGCTTCGAGCGTCACGTCCTCATCCGCGGATCGAGAATGTCGCGCAGGCCATCGCCGAGCAAGTTGAAGGTGAACACCACCAGCATCAGCGTGGCGCCGGGGAAGAATGCGATCCACCATTCGCCGGAGATGATGTAGGTCGCGCCTTCGGCCACCATGATTCCCCACTCCGCCTGCGGCGGGCGCACGCCCAGGCCGATGAACGACAGTCCCGCGGCGTTCAGGATCGCCCAGCCCATGTTGAGCGAGATCTGCACCATCATCGGCGGCAGCACGTTCGGGAAGAGGTGCAACGCGAGGATGCGGGCGTCCGAATTGCCCGCAAGGCGCGCGGCCTCGACGTAGCCCGCGTTGCGGCGCACGTTGATCTCGGCCCGCGATACGCGGATGTAGAATGGCAGGTTGATGATCGCGGTGGCGAGGATGATGTTGGCCACCGAGTTGCCCAGCGCCGCGACGATGCCCATGGCCAGCACGAACAGCGGGAAAGCCATGATGGTGTCCGCTATGCGCCCGATGATGCGGTCGGCCCAGCCGCCGTAGTATCCCGCCAGGCATCCAAGTGTCGAACCGATGAAGAACGATGCGAACACCGCCGAGATCGCGATGCCGAAATCGAGCTGCGCGGCGACGATGATGCGCGACAGGATGTCCCGGCCGAGCGAATCGGTGCCGAACCAGTTCGCGGCAGAGGGGGGCTTCAGCGCCACTTCGGTGTTGCTCATCAGCGGGTCGTATGGCGCGATCCACGGCCCGAAGATCGCGAGCACCAGGAAGAACCCGAACAGCAGGAAGGCGCCCAGCGTCACGGGGTTGTCCGTGGCGACGTAGCGCGCGTGTTTCCAGGTATCGCGCCATCCGGGCGCGGAGACGGCCGGGTACGCGGATGCGGCGGCGGGCGTGCCCATGCTCAACCCTCGATCCCGACCCGCGGGTCGATCACGCCGTACATCACATCGATCAGCAGGTTTAGCGCGACGTAGACCATCGCCATGGTGAGCACGAACCCCTGCACCGGCGCGTAGTCGGAGGACACCAGGGCCTCGATCACGTAAGAGCCGATGCCCGGCCAGGCGAAGACTTTCTCGACCAGCACGTTGGAGCCCAGCAGGAATGAGAACACCATGCCCAGGGTCGTGACGATGGGCAGCAGCGCATTGCGAAACGCATACGTGTACAGGACCTTGTTCCCCGACAAGCCGCTTGCCCGCGCCGTGCGGATGAAATCGGAGGACAGCACGCCAAGCATCGAGGCGCGCGTCATGCGCATGAGCGGCGCCATGACGAACAGGCCGAGCGTCACCGCCGGCAGGATCAGCTGTGCCGCGGCTGCCTGGAAGGTCTCCAAGTCGCGCGCTATCAGGCTGTCCAGCAGGTACAGGCCCGTCACCGTGGCCGGCGCCGGATACGAGACGTCCAGCCGCCCCACGGGCGAAGGCGAGATCCCGAGCAGGAAGTAGCAGACATAGGCGAGCAGCAGCCCCGTAAAGAAAGTGGGCAGCGATACCCCGGCAGTCGCGAGCATGCGGCACAGGTGGTCGATCCACGAGCCGGGACGCGTCGCAGCGAGTACTCCCAGCGGGATCGCCGTGACGCACGCAAAGACCAGGCCGCACAGGGTCAGCTCGAGCGACGCCGGCAGGCGCGTACGGATCTCGGTCATCACCGGCTGCCCGGTGGAGAGCGAGTTGCCAAGGTCACCGCGGGCGAGTTCCTTGATGTACACCACGAACTGGTGGGCGAGGCTCTTGTCCAGCCCCAGTTGCGCGCGGATCTGCTCGATCGCCTCGGTGGTCGCCGATGGCCCCGCGAAATACGCTGCAGGATCGCCCGGCAGCGCGCGGGTGAGCAGGAAGGTGACGATGACTACGCCGATGATGTTGGGGACCGCCCCCACCAGGCGGCGCAGGATCATCTTCAGCATGGTTCAGCCAGTCGAGGGAGGAAATGCGGGCAGCACGTTGTCGAAGATGCTGACGTGCGCGGCCGCCACTCGCCACCCGCCTTCGGTGCGCATCCAGGTCTGCATCTGGCGGCCGAAACGGCCGGATTCGTTCCTCCGGTACTCGCAGCTTGCGGTCGCGAAATCCGTTCCATAGGTGGTAATTACGAGGCGCGTCAGCGTGCGCATGAGATCCTTGGGGTCGCGCGCCGCACGCACCCCGGCGATCGCGGCATGGCCGTACGCCTGCTCAACAAGGCCGTAACGGATCGTGTGCGGCGAGTTCCAGAATAATTCGTTGAGCGTCGGGATGTCGTTCGATACCAGGGCCTTCTCGTAGCGATTGAAGGCCTGCGTGACTTCGGCGATGATTTCGGGGCGATTTATTTGCTCGGTCATGGCTGTTCCTTTGGAGGGGTGAACTTGGCAACCCCCATTTTCTCCAGAACCGCGCAAACGCGCAGGCAGAGGTCTTCGCGCCAGGGCGCGCAGATTACCTGCATCCCTACGGGCAGGCCGTCCAGCATTCCGATGGGCACGGCCGCCACCGGCAGGCCGATGAACGATACCGGCTGCGTGAGCAGCCCCATGTTCGGGCGCGACAGCATTTCCACCCCGTTGATCGTCATGGTGTCCTGGCCGATCTTCGTCGCCGGCCGCGGCGTGGCGGGCGCAAGGATCACGTCCACCTCCGAAAAAAGTTTCATGACTTCGGCGTAGTACCAGCGCCGAAACCGCTGCGCCTGCACGTACCAGGCCGCGGGAACCATCGTATTGGCCAGGAGGCGGTCGCGAATCATGGGTTCGAAGTCATCGGCGCGCTTTCTGAGGTTTGCGAGGTGCAGCTGCGAGCCTTCGGTGGCCGTGATCACGAATGCGGCCGCGCGCGCCCTGCCCGCTTCCGGAACCTCGACTGTGCGCGTGGCGCCGAGGGCCGCGCAGGCTGATTTCACCAGCTCGGCCACCGCCTTCTCGGCATTGGCCTCGAAATATCCCCCCGCGCGTGCGATGCGCAGACCCTCGGTGCCAAGGCGGAGCTGCGAACCCACCGGTTCGGCAGGACCAGGCCGACACACCGGGTCCCTGGGATCCGGCCCCTGCATTGCGTCGTACGCCGCGGCGAGATCGGCGGAAGAGCGACCGAACGGGCCGACATGGTCGAAGGAGGCTACGAAAGGAAAGCTGCCCGCGCGCGTAAGGCGCCCGTAGGTGGGCTTGAGCCCGAAGATCCCGCACAGCGACGACGGCACGCGGATCGACCCGTTGGTGTCCGAACCCAGGGTGATCGGCACGAGGCCGCCTGCCACTGCGGCCGCGGAGCCGCCCGACGACCCGCCGGCAATGCGCTCCGGGTCGTGCGGATTGCGGGTCGGACCGTAGTGCGTGTTCTCGGTGGAGAAGCCGTACGCGTATTCGTCCATGTTGAGCGTGCCGACGAGCACGGCGCCCGCTGCGTTCAGCCGCGAGATCAGGGGCGAGTCGGCCGAGGCCGCGGGCAGGTCGCGGTTGATCCTGGAGCCGGCCAGTGTGGTGAGTCCTTTCACGTCGAGGAGGTTCTTGACTGCGAACGGCACACCCGCAAGCGGTCCTGGATCGCGTCCCGCCGCAACCGACGCGTCCACAGCCTTTGCCTCGTCAAGGGCACGCGATTCGGTCAGGCTGACGAACGCGTTCACGCCCGGATTGCGCGCCTTGATCCCGGCGAACACTCCGGCCAGGTGATCCGCAGCCTTGAGGCGCCCGCTGCGGATTTCGGCCGCGATCCCGACGCCGGACTCGAAACCCACTACGGCCTCCAGACCGGGCCGATCTCGTCGACCACCTGGTCGAGCGGAAACTCGTTCACGCTCGCCGCGATTTGCGCGGTGCGCTGCAGGTTGGCGATCACGCCGGGCAACTGCCCATCAGTGAGCACGATGCCCTGCAACGCCGCCGCCCGGCGCACGAACGCCTCGTCGATCAACGCCGGATCCGGCTGCGCGCGCTCCAACTCAGGCCTTCTCGAGATCGCGGAAGTCGGGCTGCAGGTGGAACCAATAGGTGTAGCCCTTGATCGATTTCTGCATCGCCACGTCCATGTTGGGCTGCGCGAGCGGAATCCGCGGCACCTCGTCGAACGCCATGTTGACGAACCCCTGCACCTGCGCCTCGTACTTCTTCTTGTCGGGTTCGAACCTCGCGGCGTCGATGAGCTTGTCCATCTCCGGGTTCTGGTAGCTCATCGTATTGAACACCGCGTTCTGGCCGTGGTAGCACCAGAAAAAGAAGTACTCCGGCACGTTCAGCCAGCCGCCGAAGCGGTTCAGGATCAGCGGCATGTCCTTCTTGAGCAGCGCCGCGCGCCAGTTGGCGCCCGGGATCTTGTTGATCGTCGCCTTGATGCCGATCATCGCGAGCGATTCCTGGATCAGCACGCAGGCCGGCTCGCTCACCGTCGCGCCGCCCAGGTCGAACGACAGCGTGGTCTCGAAGCCGTTCTCGGCGCCGGCCTCCTTCATCAGGGCGCGCGCCTTCACGATGTCCTGCTTGTAGCCGTGCACCTGCGGCCAGGCCGTGCCGCCGGCCTTGTTGTCCTTGTCGCCCCACATGCGGGTGGCGCGCTTGTACATCGCGTTGTCGAGGATCTTCTCGTACGGAATCGCGTAGGCCACGGCCTGGCGGACCTTGACGTTGTTGAACGGCGCGCTCTTCACGTTCATGCCCAGGTACCAGATCGCGTTCTCGATCGGCGTGGTCACCACGTTCACCTTGCCCGCCTGCGACATCTCGAGGAAGTCCTTCGGCGGCATCTCGTAGGTCATGTCGATGTCGCCCTTCTCAAGCAACGCCCGGCGGTTGCCTGCCGAGGGAATTTCACGCTGCACGACGCGCTTGATCTTGGGGAGCTTGCCGCTCTTCCAGTCGTCGTAGCGCGCGAAGATGACCTCCTGCCCGGGCTTGTAGGACTCCAGCCGGTAGGCCCCGCCGCCTGCCACGTTCACCTTGGTCCAGTCCAGGGCCCAGGGATCCTTCTCGGTGGCGTGCTTCCTGACCGCCGCGGAGTTGAAGATGCAGGGCACCGGGACCGCGATGTCCATCATCGTGAGCTTGTCCTTGCGCAGGAAATCGATGCGGAAGGTGTGGTCGTCCACGGCGACGAACTGCTCCGGCTTCTCGAGCGAGCCGGCCTTCATCTGGAAGGTCGGGAACCCGCCCACCGAAACGGCCCGGTCGAAGGACCACTTCACGTCCTTGGCCGTCACCGGCGTGCCGTCGTGGAACTTGGCGTTCTTCCGGAGCTTGAAGGTCACCGACATGCCGTCGGCGGCCATGGCCCAGGACTCGGCCAGTTCGGGCTCGAGCTTGGAGTAGTCGTACATCATGGTGCCTTCGGGCAGTTTCTTCTTGCCGAAGGTCAGCAGGCGGTCGTAGCAGATCCAGGACACGCCGTAGCTCGGCCGGTTGGCGCCCACCGTGTGGATGTCGAGCGAGTTCGGCCCGGTCTCGTTGGCGACGATGAGCAGTTCCTTCCTTCGATCGCTCTGGGAATAGACCTCCAGCGGCAGCATCGAGGCTCCGGCGGCGGCAACGGTGGAAAGGATGAATTCGCGGCGCTTCATGGGTGCCCTCCTGGCATCTGGGTGTTGTACCCCTGCAACGCACGGACCGTGCCAAGGCGTCTCGAGGTACGCTCGCGTAGCTGCACCTGCCAGATGCTCCGCAGCGGTGCGCTATACAGAGCGGCAATGCACCGGAATGGGGTGAGGCGCGAAAAATCCCAAAAGAATTCGCCGCCGAGCCGGTTCGCTGTGCGGATGGCGGACCGGCGGCGCAGCCCGGTAAACTGAGATTCCCAGCAGGATCTGCGAACCAAATCCGCATACCCAAGGAGCCCGCCATGCCCCGCACCAAAGTCACTGTTCCCAACCTCGCCGAAGCCGCCCCCGGCCTGTGGTCCAACGCGATCCGCACGGGCGACACGCTGTATATCTCCGGCCAGGTGGCCCGGCCCTTTGAGGGAGGTACCGGACTCGTGGGCTCCGACGAATACACCCAGGCCAAGCAGATCTTCGCGCGCATCGAGCGGATCCTCAAAGCCGCCGGCGGCACGATGGACAACCTCGTGAAGATGACCATCTACATGGTCGACATCAACAAGAACACCGAAGTCTGGCGCGCGCGGCGCGAATTCTTCACCGGGGACTTCCCGGCCTCCACGCTGGTGGAAGTCCAGTCGCTCGCGGGGCGCGAAACGCTCGTGGAAATCGAAACGATCGCCTGGCTGGGAAAAATGTGATGAAGGCCGGCACATTCGTCGCCGCCTCGCTGCTCGCCGTTTCGTTCGGCGCCGCCGCCCAGTACCCCGCGAAGCCGATCCGCATCATCGTCCCGTACCAGGCCGGCGGAACCTCGGAAGTCATGGCGCGCGCCGTGGGCGAGCACCTTACCGGCGTGTGGAAGCAGCCGGTGGTGATCGAGAACAAACCCGGCGGCGGCACGACGATCGGTGCGGCCGTGGTCGCGCAGGCGCCGGCGGTCGGATATTCCCTGTTCGTGATCGCCTCGAGCTTTCTCATCAACGCGCAGCTGATGTCCAAGCTCCCCTACGACCCGGCCAAGGACTTCATGCCTGTCACGCTGGCGGCGTCGAACCCGCATGTGCTGGTGGTGTTCCCGGGGCTGGGGATCACGAACCTCAAGGACTTCATCGGCGTGGCGAAGGCCAAGGGCAAGTCCATGTCGTACGCCTCGTTCGGCAACGGCAGCTCGGGTCATCTTGCGTTCGAGCTGTCCAAGAAGTCCTACGCGTTCGACATGCTGCATGTGCCGTACAAAGGCGTTCCGGCGGCGATGACCGATGTGATGGGCGGACAGGTGCAGGCCATGCTCACGGACCTGCTGGCCGCGGTGCCGCAGGTGAAGTCCGGCAAACTCACGGGCCTGGCGGTAGCCGCCGACCGCCGCACCCCGACCCTGCCCGACCTGCCGACCTTCGAGGAAGCCAGCGGGACCAAGTTCGTCTCGCGCTCCTGGTTCGGCATCCTCGTGCGTTCGGGCACGCCGCCCGAAATCCACAAGATGCTGTCCCAGGAGATCGCCAAGGCGCTGCACCGGCCGGACGTGAAGGAAAAGCTCCTCGGCCTCGGCATGGACACCTACGGCACCACCCCGGAGGAGTTCGCGGCATTCATGAAGAGCGAGTCCGACCGGTTTGCCGATGCCATCCGGTTTTCGGGCACCAAGATCGAGTAGCGCGCCGTGAAGGACGCCCTACGCGCCAGGATCGAGGAGGACCGCGAGCTGCTGGTCGCGTTCCTGCGCGATTTCGTGCGCTGCCGCTCCCCCAACCCCCCGGGCGATACGCTGGCCGCGGCACAGTTCGTACGCAAGGCATTCGCAGAGCGCGGCATCGCGTTCGACGAAATCGCGCCCGTAGCCGACCGGCCGAACTTCATCGCCACTTTCGACACCGGCCGCCCGGGTCCGCACCTCGTGCTGAACGGGCATATCGACGTCTTCCCGGTGGAGTCCGAAACCGGCTGGACGAAGGACCCCTGGGGCGCGGAACTCGCCGACGGCCGCATCTACGGGCGCGGCGCCTGCGACATGAAGTCCGGCACCACCGCTTCGATCTTCACGTACCTGTACCTGCATGAGCTGCGCGAGCACCTGCGCGGGCGGCTCACGCTGACCGTAGTCTCCGACGAGGAAAGCTTCAGCCCGCCCGGCATGCGCCACCTGATGGAACATCATCGCGATCGGGTGCTGGGCGACGTATGCCTCAACGGCGAGCCGAGCAGCCCGTATACCGTGCGATTCGGCGAGAAAGGCCCGATCTGGGCACGATTCCGCTCCCGCGCGCGCGGCGGGCACGGGGCGTTTGTTCACATGAGCCCCAATGCGATCTTCATCGCGATGGAGGCGATCGCCGAATTGCGCGACCTGCCGAAGCGGATTCCCGTGAACGAGCCCGCGGAACTGGCGCGCGCCCTCGATAAAGCCGGCCCGGACCTCGACCGTGCCTACGGGCCGGGCGCCGGCAAGGTGATCCGGCAGCTGACGGTGAATATCGGCCGCATCGAAGGCGGCGTGAAGGTGAACATGATCGCGGCCGAATGTACGTTTGAAGCCGACATCCGCGTGCCGAACGGCGCCTCCTTCGAGGCAGTGAAAGCGGAAATCGACGCCATCGCAAAACGCTATTCGCTCGAAATCGAGATGCTCAACGAGTCGCCGCCGAACTGGCGCGAGCCTTTCCATCCGCTGATGGACATCGTGCGCGCCAATGCGGGTGAGCTGAAACCGGGACTCGTGCCCGCGCGCGTGGTTTCGCCCGGCGCGACCGACGCACGCCTGTGGCGGCTGAACGGCGTGCCGGCCGTCGTGTACGGCCCCTCCCCGCACGGGATGGGCAGCGTGGACGAATATGTGTCCGTGGACGAATTCCTGCATATAGTGAAAAGCCACGCGCTGTCGGCGTACGACTACCTGTCCGGTAAAGCTGCGCCGGCTTAGTACTCCCCGCCTTACTGCGCCTGCGCCCACTCCGCCGGCGAAGGACAGCCGCAAGCGAAGTTCCGGTCGCCGAACACCGCATCGACGCGCTTGACCGGAGCCCAGTACTTGTCGACGCGCAATGAGGCCAGCGGATAGGCCGCCTCGGCGCGGCTGTAGGGATGGAGCCACTCCGCGGCGAGTTCGACGGCGGTATGGGGCGCGTTGCGAATGGGATTGTCGTCGCGCGGCCAGACACCAGAAGCGATTCTCCCCAATTCATCATGGATGGCGATCATCGCCGTGCAGAAGCGGTCGAGTTCGGCCTTGGGCTCGCTCTCGGTGGGCTCGAACATCAGCGTCTCGTGCACAGGGAAGGAAAGCGTCGGCGCATGAAAACCGTAGTCGATGAGCCGCTTGGCGACATCCTCCGCAGTCACGCCGTACTTCTCCTTGAGCGAGCGCAGGTCGAAGATGCATTCATGGGCGTTGCGGCCATGCTCTCCCGTGTAGAGCACAGGCCAGCGGTCCTTCAGCCGCGCGGCGACGTAGTTCGCACTCAGGATCGCGGTTTCAGTGGCGCGCCGGATGCCCTTCGCCCCCATCATGCGCAGGTACATCCAGGAAATGGCGACGATGAGCGCACTGCCCCAAGGGGAGGCGCTGACCGTCCCGTTGGCGGCATCCAGCCCCGGTTCCGGCACCACCGGATGCGCAGGCAGGAACGGCGCAAGGTGCGCCGCGACCGCGATCGGTCCCATGCCCGGCCCGCCCCCCCCGTGCGGGATGCAGAATGTCTTGTGCAGGTTGATGTGGCAAACGTCCGCGCCGAACTCGGCGACGCGCGCAAGCCCGGCGAGAGCGTTGAGGTTGGCGCCGTCGAGGTACACCTGGCCGCCCGCCGCGTGCACCAGGTCGCAGATATCGCGCACCGCCGCCTCGAATACGCCGTGCGTGGATGGGTACGTCAGCATCAGAGCGGCGATGCGTCCCTTGAATTGCGCGATCTTCGCCCGCAGGTCCGCCACCTCGACGTTGCCATGCGCGTCGCAGGCCACCACGACCACCTGCAGGCCCGCCAGATGGGCGGAGGCCGGATTGGTCCCGTGCGCGGAAAACGGAATCAGGCAGACGTCGCGGTGCGCCTCGTTGCGCGAAGCCTGGTAGTTGCGGATCGTGACGAGGCCCGCGTATTCGCCGTTCGCGCCGGAGTTGGGCTGTAGCGTCATGCTCGGCAGCCCGGTGATCGCCTCGAGGGCTTCGGCCACGTCGGCGAGCATGCGGTGCGTGCCCGCGGCCTGCTCGCGCGGCGCGAACGGGTGCAGGTTGGCGAATTCGGGCCAGGAGATCGGGGCCATGGCCGCGGCCGGGTTGAGCTTCATCGTGCACGAGCCGAGCGGGATCATGCCGTTCGCCAGGGAGTAGTCGCGGTTCTCCAGCCGCTTGAGATAGCGCATCATCGCGGTCTCGCTGCGATGATCGTTGAACAGGGGATGCGTGAGGATCGCGTCTTTGCGCAGCAGCTCCGCGTCGAAAGCCATGCCGTCTGCGGACAACTGCTCCGCGCATGCGGCAGCATCGAAAGCCTGCCCGCCCAGGATCCAGGCTAGATCCGAGACATCGGCCAGCGTGGTGGTCTCGTCGAGCGTCACACCGACGCGATTGGCTTCGAGGTAGCGCAGGTTGACGCGCTTCGCTTCGGCGCGCTTGCGCACGGCAGAGGCGTCGCAGCCGAAAACGAGCGTGTCGAAATACCCCGTGGTCCCTGCCTCCGGCGCGATGGCATGGGCGAGCAGGCGCGCCATGAAGTGCGTGCGCAGCGCGATGCGGCGCAGCCCCTCGGGCCCGTGCCACATGGCGTAGAACGCCGCCACGTTCGCCAGCAACACCTGCGAAGTGCAGATGTTGCTCGTCGCCTTTTCCCTGCGGATGTGCTGCTCGCGAGTCTGCAGGGCCATGCGGTAGGCCGGGTGCCCCGCCGCATCGCGCGTGACACCCACGATCCGCCCGGGCATCTGGCGCACCAGATCCGCCCTGACGGCCATGAACCCCGGGTGCGGGCCGCCGTACCCGAGCGGCACGCCGAACCGCTGCGCCGAGCCGATGGCGATGTCCGCGCCGAGCGCGCCCGGCGACTTCAGCAGGACCAGAGCCAGCACATCCACCCCGAGCGACACCATGCCGCCGGCGGAGTGAATCTGCGCGATCACCCTTGCGAAATCGGTTACCCGCCCGTACGTGTCCGGATACTGCAGGTGCGCGCCGAAAGTGGCGTTGGCATCGAGCGTGGCGGCCTCGCCGACGACCACCGGGATGCCGAGCCACCGCGCCCGGGTGCGCATCACGGCGATCGCCTGCGGGTGGCAGGCCGCGTCAATGAAGAACGATTTGCCCTCGCCGTGGACTGCACGCCACATCAGGCCCATCGCTTCGGCCGCGGCGGTCGCCTCGTCGAGCAGTGACGCGTTCGCCACCGGCAGTCCGGTGAGGTCGATCAGCATCTGCTGGAAGGCGAGCAGCGCCTCGAGGCGTCCCTGCGAGATCTCGGCCTGGTAGGGGGTATAGGGCGTGTACCAGCCGGGATTCTCGAATACGTTGCGCTGGATGACTGGCGGCGTGAATGTGCCCCAGTATCCCGTGCCGATGCAGTTGCGCCACACCTGGTTGGCTTCGGCCAGCCCACGCAACTCCTTGAGGGCCTCTTGCTCGTTGCGCGGTACGGGCAGTTCAAGCGGGGACTTCTGGCGTATGGCCGCGGGCAGCGCCTGCGCGATGAGCTCTTCCATCGAACTCAGTCCGAGCGCCTCCAGCATGGCGCGCTCATCCCGCGCGTCCGGCCCGATATGGCGCGGCACGAACGCCGAGGCATCGAGCAGGTCACGCAAGTTCATGCCAGACCCTTGCTGTAGCTGGCAGCGTCGAGCAGCCCGGAGAGGTCGGGCTTTCCGGCCGGCCTGATGCGATAGAGCCAGGCTGCATAGGGATCCTTGTTCAGCCGGGCCGGTTCCTCCGTGAGCGCCGAGTTTGCCTCGACGACCTCGCCCGCGACCGGCGCGTAAACGTCTGAGGCCGCCTTTACCGATTCGGCCATCGCGCTGGACTCGCCCGCCTTGAGCTGGCGGCCCAGCTCGGGCAACTCGAGGAACACCAGCTCGCCGAGGGAATCCTGGGCGAAATCGGTGAGGCCGACCACCAGCGTGCCGTCCGGTTCCAGGCGCACCCATTCATGCGTGGGCGTGTACTTCAGCGTTTCGGGAAAATCCATGCCTGTCTCCTTTAGACGAGGATCCGGCCGTGCCGGACGAATGGCAGCTTGACGATGCGCGCAGGCAGCATTTTGTCGCGCACCGCGACTTCGGCGCGCCCGCCCGGCTTCGTGCCGGCCGGCAGGCGCGCAAACGCGATCGAGGCCTGCATGGTCGGCGAGAAAGTGCCGCTGGTGATCATGCCCTCGCCCGCCTCGCAGCGCACCGCCTGGTGCGAACGAAGCACCCCGCCGCGCCCCTCGAGCACGAGGCCGAGCAGCTCGTAGCGGCGCGGCCGCTCGATGAGCGCGCGCTTGCCGACGAAGTCGCGCGGGGTTGCGGGGTCTACCGTCCACGCGAGGCCGCACTCGAGCGGCGTGACGGTCGCATCCATGTCCTGGCCGTAGAGGTTCATGCCGGCTTCGAGGCGCAAGGTGTCACGCGCGCCCAGCCCGCAGGGGCGCACGCCTGCGGCGATAAGCCGCTGCCAGGCGTTGGGGGCACGCACGGCCGGGAGGAGCAACTCGTACCCGTCCTCGCCGGTGTAGCCGGTGCGCCCCACCATCGCTTCGCCGGATTGCGCACCGCTGAACGGGACCAGCCCCGCGCCCGTGTCCCGGTACTCGGGCAGTGCTGCGTGGAACTTCTCCCGCGCACTGGGCCCCTGCACGGCGATCATGGCGAGGTCTTCGCGCGGGCGCAGTCGAGCGCCCGCCGGCAGGTGCCGCTCCAGCCATTCGCAGTCCTTGCCCGCCGTGGCGGCGTTCACCACCACGCGGTATCGCGTCCCGCCCAGGAAATAGACGATCAGGTCGTCGAGGATCCCGCCGTCCTCGGCGAGCAGGCACGAGTAAAGCGCCTTGCCCGGCGCCTTCAGTTTGGCCACGTCGTTGGCCACCACCCGGCGCAGAAACGCGTGCGCCGCCTCGCCTTCCACGTCGATCGCGAGCATATGGGATGTGTCGAACATGCCGGCATCGCGGCGCACGGCGTGGTGTTCCTCGATCTGCGAACCGTAGTGCACGGGCATTTCCCACCCGGCGAACTCCACCAGGCGGGCACCCGCGGCGCGGTGCTCGGGATTCAGGGCGGTCTGGCGCATGGCGCCCAGCATGGCCCGTGGGCGGGGCCGGAAGTTGATCTAGAGCAAATCCCCGGCACCCAGGCGCCGGCGCCGCCATTTCCTGCTCTAGACTGCCTCCACAAGCCGAGCCCGGAAGCATCCGATGCCATCCAATACCGCAGCCAAGAAGCCGGGGGTTCACCCGGACGTCCTCAAGCTCGGCCTGGTGAGCTTCCTGACCGACTTCAGCTCGGAAATGATCTTTTCGGTCTTCGCGATTTTCTTCACGACGATCGCCGGGGCGTCGGCGGCCTTGCTGGGCATCATCGAGGGGCTGGCCGACCTGTCCGCATCCTCGCTGAATTACCTGGCCGGCTGGTGGTCGGACCGGACCGGGAAGCGCAAAGTCTTCGCCCTTGCGGGATATGGATTCTCCACGCTGGCCAAGGTCATCCTGCTGGTCTCAAGCTCGATCACGGGCCTCGCCGTCTTTCGCGTCATCGAGCGGCTTGGCAAGGGATTCCGCGGGCCACCGCGCGATGCCTGGCTTTCGGCGGTGGCCGGGAAGGAGAACCGCGGATACTCGTTCGGCGTGCACAAGGCTCTCGACAAGTCCGGTGCCGTGCTCGGCCCGCTGGTTGCCTACGGCCTGCTGTCGTGGCTGGGGGACGGCCCGTCTACGTTCCAGGTCCTGTTCTGGGTGGCGCTGATTCCCGCGCTGCTCAGCGTCTTCGTGCTGGGACTCATCAAGGACCAGCCGGGTGTGCAGCACCGGCGCGAGAACATGCTCGAAACCTGGCAAACCCTCAGCCCGGGGTTCAAGCGCTACCTGGTCGCGGCCGGGATCTTCTCCCTGGGCTATTTCAGTTTCGGCTTCCTGTTGCTGCGCGCGTACAGCGTGGGCTTCGCAGTCAAGGACATAGTGCTGCTCTACGCGTTGTTCAATATCGCTGCGGTGGCTGCAGCGCCGCTGATGGGCAAACTGGGCGACCGGGTCGGACGGGCGAAAATGATCCTGCTGGGCTACCTGCTCTACCTGCTGGTGAGCCTCGGCTTTGCGTTTGCAGACGCGCAGTGGCAGGTGATCGTCCTGTTCGTCCTCTACGGCCTGTTCTATGCGATCGACGAACCGCAAAGCAAGGCGTTCATCGCGGATATCGAGCTGGAGCGGCGCGCGTCCGCCATCGGCCTGTACAACTTCGTGACCGGCCTCCTCTACCTTCCCGCCTCACTGATCGCCGGGGCGTTGTGGCTGCTGCATCCCTCCAGCGCCTTTCTTGTGGCGGCAAGCCTGGCCTTTGCCGCGCTTGCTGCTTTTGCACGCCTGCGGCCGGACCAAGGAGCCGGCTCGTGCCAGAACCCCGTCACCCCAGCTTGAACTCCCGCAGTGCGTGCTCGCGCAGCTTCACTTTCTGCACCTTGCCGCTGGCGGTCATGCCGATCGCATCGAAGCTGTCGACGATCCGCAGGTAACGCGGCACGCGGAAGTTCGCGCAGCGCTGCTTCGCCCAGGCAACGAGGTCATTCTCGGTCGCTGACATTCCGTCCTTGAGCGTCACGTAAGCGCAAGGCACCTCGCCCAGCCGCGCGTCCGGCACACCCACCACCTGCGCCGTCTGGACGGCCGGATGGGCGAGCAGCACCTCCTCGACTTCGGCGGGCGCAACGTTCTCGCCGCCGACGCGGAACACATCCTTCAAGCGACCGACCATCCGCAGCCGCCCGTCTTCGGTCAATGATCCGAGGTCGCCCGTGCGCAGCCACCCATCGGCGGTAAACGCCTTCGCGGTCTGTTCCGGGTTGTTGTAGTAGCCGCGCATGACGCTCCAGCCGCGCACCTGGATCTCGCCGTCGCGGATTCTGACCTCA
>JANNWA010000278.1:0-1854 GCA_031408275.1 Pseudomonadota bacterium | reverse complement strand
GGCCCGTGCACGGGTCATGCCGCAGCCTCTATAGCTGCGGTCATCTCGCGCGCCAACGCGGCCAGCCCGTCCGTTCGCAATCGCAAATTCATCCCATCTGTGCCGATGTCGACCCGCTCGACCAGAAGCGCCACGATGCGCGCCTGCTCGGCGGGGAAGAGTTTGTCCCATAGCGGGTCAAGCCGGGTCAGCGCTGCGTGGGTCTCGGCCTCGTTGATCCCCACATCTTTCTCTCGGGCCGCCTTCCAAGTGCCCGCGACGATTTCGGGCTGCCGGAACACGGCGCGCAAGTGGTCGATGACGGCAGCTTCGATTTCACCCGCTGGCACCCGGCCAATGGGACAGGAACCGGCACCATGTTTCAGCACAGTCTGGCTGACGTAGTAGCGGTAAAGCCGCCCGTCCTTGCGGGTGTGGGTCGGTGAGAACGCTGCACCATCGGGACCGTAGAGCAATCCGCGTAGCAACGCAGGCGTGTCGGCACGGGTCCGGGCTGCGCGCTTGCGCGGGCTTTCCGTCAGGATGGCGTGCACCTTGTCCCAAGTCTCCCGCTCGATGATCGCTTCATGTTCGCCGGGGTAGCTGGTCCCCTTGTGAACGGCATCGCCGATGTAGACCCGGTTGTTCAGCATCCGGTAGATGAACTTCTCGTCGATGCGGTGGCCCCGGCTGGTGGTGACGCCGCGCTCCGCTAGTTCGCGTGCCAGCTCCGTACCAGAGCCAATCTCGATGAACCGGGCGAAGACCCAGCGAACATGCGCGGCATCGGCGGGATTCTTGACCAGCTTCCGGTCCTTCACCTCGTATCCGCGGGGCGGGCAGCCGCCCATCCACATGCTCTTCATGCGGGAGGCCTTCACCTTGTCGCGGATCCGTTCAGCCGTCACCTCGCGTTCGAACTGGGCGAAGGACAGAAGGATGTTTAGCGTAAGCCGCCCCATGGATGTCGTGGTGTTGAACGACTGCGTCACCGACACGAAGGTCACACCGTTTCGGTCGAACACCTCGACCAACTTGGAAAAATCCATCAGCGAGCGGGACAGGCGGTCGATCTTGTAGACCACGACGACGTCAACCAGCCCGTCCTCAATGTCGGCCAGCAGCCGTTTCAGGCCGGGGCGTTCCAGTGTGCCGCCCGAGATGCCGCCATCGTCGTACTGGTCGCGCACCAGCACCCAGCCTTCGGAACGCTGGCTGGCGATGTAGGACTCGCAGGCCTCGCGCTGCGCGTGCAGACTGTTGAACTCCTGTTCCAGCCCTTCCTCGGAGGATTTCCGGGTGTAGACCGCACAGCGCAGCTTGCGGACCAGCTTGTCGGGTTTGACCGGGGCGTTCATGCGCGGCTCCGGTGGTTTTTCAGCCCGAAGAACACCCTGCCGTTCCAGCGGGTGCCGGTGATGGCACGGGCGATGGCCGACAGCGACTGATACGGCCGCCCCTGCCACTCGAACCCGACCTGTGTAACCGTCACGACCTGCTCGACGCCCTGATATTCGCGGATCAGCCGCGTGCCCGCGATGGGTTTGAGATCGGCGCGGATGCGACTTTTCTTGCGATCACCGCCGTCAAGCTGTTCGCCCAATTGTTCCAGCCGCCGGATCGTCTCGGGCTTCAGGCCGCCATAGGCCAACTCTTGGATACGATAGGCGAGACGGCTTTCAAGATAGCGCCGGTTGTATGGCGGCGGTTCGGTTTCAAACAGGTCCCGCCATTGCTTCCTCAGGTCTGGTGTCGGCGTAGTCTTCAGGGCGGCCAGGCGAGCCGGGATGCAATCGGTCATCATGCAGTTCTCCGGTGTTTGGGAGTTGCATGACGCCATTGGTCGGGCGGGAAGTGTAGCGAACTTTCTCCAGT
>JANNWA010000277.1:0-1715 GCA_031408275.1 Pseudomonadota bacterium | reverse complement strand
TGTTTCGCTCGGGCGCCCTCGCCCGCGGGCCCTCGCAGGCGTATGATCGGCTCAACTTTTCCACCCCTTTTTCCCTCCGGAGATGTCATGAGCGCCGTCCTCAAGCCCAGCAGCCTGCGTGACCGAGTCAGCAAGGAAGAGTGGGACGTGCGCGTCGATCTCGCCGCCGCGTACCAGATCGCGTCGCACTACAAGTGGACCGACCTGATCTTCACGCACTTCTCCGCGCGCGTGCCCGGCCCGGAGCACCATTTCCTGATCAACCCGTTCGGCATGATGTTCGACGAGATCACCGCCTCGTCGCTGGTGAAGATCGACCGCGAAGGCAACATCGTCGAAGACCCGACCGGCATGGGCGTGAACCAGGCCGGCTTCGTGATCCACGGCTGCGTCCATGACGCCCGTCCTGAAGCGCAGGCGGTGCTGCACACCCACACGCGCGCCGGCGTCGCGGTCTCGAACATGAAAGAGGGCCTGCTGCCCCTCTCCCAGCATTCGCTGCGGTTCTTTACCGAGCTCACCTACCACGACTACGAAGGCGTGGCCCTCGACATGGACGAGCGCACGCGCCTTGCCGGCGACCTCGGCCCCACCAGCCGCGCGATGATCCTGCGCAACCACGGCCTGTTGTCGCTGGGCACCTCGATCAGCGAGGCGATCGAGTTCATGTACTACCTCGAGTGCGCCTGCCAGATCCAGGTCGACTCGCTCTCCGCCGGCCGCGACGGGGTCACGCTGATGACCCCCGACGTGATCAAGAAAGGCGGCGCGCAATTCAACCGGCCCAACCGCGAATCGGGCAACAAGCACTGGCCCGCCCTGCTGCGCATGCTCGACCGCCGCGGCAGCGACTACAAGCAGTAGACGAGACGAGAAGAGGGGCTGCGCCCCTCCTCAAGACCTCCCCCATCGTGCTTCGCTCCACAGACTTCCTACGCCGGACCCTGTCCGGCGAGGAAGAACTGTGGAAAATCTGGTGGCTGGGCGGCATCCCGGTGGCGCTTGCCGCCACCGCGTTCACCCTCTCGGCCGAACTCCTGCGCATGGACGGCTTCCATGCCTGGGGCAACTTCCTCGACGTCCTCAAGCTGCTCGCCTATTCGGCGTGGCTCTCCGCCGCCTGGCGCTGCTCGAGGAATGCCGGCCACCCGTTTGCGCGCATTGCCACGCGCCTGGCCGTTGCGGTCGGCATCATCACAGCGGCCCTGACCGTCTGATCAGGCCGGCTTTGCCGCGCGGCGCCCCGGCAGCTGCAGCACCGTCAGGATGGTCACCAGCAGCACGAGCGCGGAGCTCAGGAACACCCAGTGCGGCCCGCCGCCGTCGAGCAGCCAGCCGAAGTACACCGGCGCAAGCACCGAACCCAGGTCGAGGCCCGAATAGACGAACCCGTACACCGCGCCCGTGGACCCCTTGGGCGTGGTCTGCCGCACGATCAGGTCGCGCGAGGGCTGGGTGACGCCGCCGGAAAACCCGGCGATGGCAAGCACCACGGGCAGCAGGATTCCCGGGAACACCGACAACCCGATCAGGAGCATCACGAACGCGCTTGCGCCCATGCCGCTGGCGGCCACGTAGACCGGGTTCCAGCCGCGCGCGGCGACAAAACCGCCCGCGAAAATGCCGGCCGCGCCGCCAACCATGTAGGACGTCAGCGCCGCCGAGGCCAGTCCCGCAGTGATGCCGTAGACGGACACCATCGTAGTGACGCCGAA
>JANNWA010000276.1:0-3999 GCA_031408275.1 Pseudomonadota bacterium | reverse complement strand
ACCGCGAAGTCCTTGAGGATTTCCGCGGTGAGGTACTCCTCTATCGGCTCCACGTCATCCGAAAACGAGGCGAACACGACGCCGTGCAGCGTGGTGACGTTGAGCTTCTTCAGGCCATGGTCGGAGTTTTTGAAATCCTTGGGCATGCCGCCGCCCTCGCCCTTCACGCCCCGCTTGAACGGGATGCCCTGCAGGTTGCCGGTCAGGTCGTACGACCAGCTGTGGTACGGGCAGACGAACTCCTTCGCGTTGCCCAGGTGCTGGCGGCAGAACTCCACCCCGCGGTGCGCGCAGCGATTCTCGAACACGTGCACCGTGCCATCGGTGTTCCTCGACACCACCACCGGCGTGGGCCCCACGAATGAGCGCTTGTAGTCGCCCGGGTTGGGGATCTCGGCCTCCAGCGCCACGAAGTTCCACGTGCGACCGTGGAAGATGCGCTCGATCTCGCGCTCGTAGATCTCCGGGCTGGTGTAGATCCAGTCCGGAACCGTGGTGAGGCCCTCAGCTGGCCATTTGAACTCGAACCCCGCCGCGTGCCGCTTCTCCTTGGCGAAGTCGCCCGTCTGGCCGATCACTGTGTCTGCGCTGAACATGGTCGCTCCTGTGTCCGTCCAAGCCTTAAGCTGCCGCGCCGACTTGCGCGGGCGCGGCGAGATCCTTGAGTTTCGTTCCCGAGTCCGCCAGCGCCGCGGCCTGCACGGGCCGCCGCGATTCGATGAGTTTGCGGGCGAAGCGGATCTCGCCGCCCGCGTTGAACGCCGTCGCACAGACGATACGCTCATCCAGCAGGGAGAACGCCATGGCTTTGCCCGCCGCCGGGTCGCCGCGCCAGACCGTGCGAGCGCCCGCTTCGGCCAGGCCGGTGACCTGGATGTTGACGCCGTGCTGGTCCGACCAGAACCAGGGCACCTCGGCGTAGGCCACGGGTGCGGCACCCGCATCGTTCGCCCGCACTGCGTTCTTCGCCACCGCGATCGCCTGGTTCTGCGCGTTCTGCCACGATTCGAGCCGCACCCGCCGGCCGAGGACGGGGTTGTAGTGGCTGGTCACGTCACCCGCCGCCCAGAGGCCTTCGACACTGGTACGGCCGAATTCGTCGGTGACCACGCCGTCGGCCGAGTGCGCACCGGCAGCTTCGGCAAGCTCGGTATTCGGGATGATGCCGATGCCGATTACCACGACGTCAGCAGGCAGTTCGGTGCCATCGGCCAGGCCGACTGCGGTCACGCGTCCGGTGCCGTGCAGCGCCGCGACCGCGGCGCCGAGGCGCACGTCGACACCGCGCGCGCGGTGCATGCGCTCCACCGCCGCCGCGATGTCCGCAGGCAGCGCCCGCTCGAGCAGTGCAGCCTGCCGCTCGACAACGGTGACGGACAGGCCGCGCTTGGCCGCGGAGGAGGCGACCTCCAGGCCGATGAACCCGCCGCCGATCACCACCATGCGGCGGCCCGGCACGAGGTCCTCGGCGAGGCGCCTGGCGTCCGCGATCGTGCGCAGGTAGTGGACGCCGGCGAGTGTGTCGTCCACGCCGATCAGCGGGCGCACCCGGCTGCCGGTGGCAAGGATCAGCTGCCCGTATCCCATGCGGCGGCCGTCCGCGAACAGCACGCTGCGGCTGCCCGGCGCGATCGCCTCGGCGCGCACGCCGGTGATGAGTTCGATGTCCTTGGCCCGCCAGGCCTCGCGCGCGTGGAGGTAGGTCGATTCCGGCGCCTCGTCGCCCAGCAGCACGCCCTTGGAGAGCGCCGGGCGCTCGTAGGGCGGTTCGGTTTCGTCGCCGACCAGCGTGACCGGGCCGGCGTACCCCGCGCCGCGCAGCGCCTCGGCCGCGCGGCCGCCGGCCTGGCCTGCGCCGACGATGAGGATGCGTTCGGAGTCCGCCACTGGGGCCGCCGCGCCTAATCGCCCAGCTCGACCATGACCTTGCCACCCTCGACCTTGAGGGGGTAGACCTTGATCGGCTCGGTGACCGGCGCGCATTCCGCGGCGCCGGTGGTCAGGTTGAAGCGGCCCTGGTGCAGGGGGCACTCGATGCAGCCGTCCTCGACGTAACCGTCGGACAGGTGCGCATACTGGTGGGTGCAGATGTCGTGCACCGCGTGCAGGGCGCCCCCGGCGCGGACGATCGCTATGGGCACCTCGCCCACCTTGACGCCGAGCGCCTCGTCATCGCCGATCGCGTCGGCCTCCGCCACGGTATGCCAGCCCATCCACCCCTCCGAACTCCCGCCGAAACGGACGCGGAAAATATTACTCAGTGTACCCCGCAATTTGTTCAGTGTAGCGCGCTTGATCCGGGTGTCAAGGGCGCGCGCGGTTGCGCTGCAGCCTGCCGGTGTAGCTTCCCTTTGCCTCCCGCGAGACAATGGCCGCACCCCATGAGCCCACTTAAGCGCAACCCGGCCCTCAAGGGCGTCATCCTGATCATCGCCGCCATTGGCGTGTTCTCGGTGATGGACACGACCGCCAAGTACCTCGCGCAGTTCTACCCGGTGCCGGGCATCGTGTGGGCGCGCTACGCGATCAATTTCGCGATCATCTCGGCTTACCTTGCGTACAAGGGGCGCTTCGGCATCTGGCGCTCGAAGCGCCCGGTCATCCAGGTCACGCGCGGGTTCCTGCTGGTCTCCGCCACCCTGCTCTACTTCACTTCGCTTTCGGTGCTGCCGATCGCGGAAGCCGCCGGCATCGGCTTCGTTCTGCCGCTCTTCGTCGCGGCGCTCGCCGTCCCGATCCTGAAGGAGCGGCTGGAGATGCACCGCCTGATCGCGATCCTGGTCGGGCTCGCGGGCGCGCTGATCATCGTGCGGCCCGGCAGCGGCGTATTCACCTGGTACGCGCTGCTGCCGGTCGGCATGGCGCTGTGCAACGCGTTCTACCAGGTCATGACGCGCATGGTGGCGGGCGTGGACAGCGCGTGGACCACGCTCTTCTGGGGCGCGCTGATCGGCACGCTGGTCATGTCGGCGGTGGCCCCCTTTTTCTGGGTCATGCCGCACAACCCCTGGCACTGGGGACTGCTCCTGTTGATGGGTTTCCTCGCCACCATCGGGCACCTCGCGCTGATCCGCGCGTTCGACTACGCCGGCGTGACCACACTCGCGCCGCTGGTCTACACCCAGCTGATCTGGGTGATGCTGCTGGGCTGGCTCGTGTTCGGCGATTTTCCCGACGGGTGGTCGCTCATCGGCATGGCGATCATCGTCGCCTCGGGGCTGTACGTGGTGAACCGGCAACGGCTCACTGCGAAGCGGGAGAGCTGACCCTCAAAAGCCCAGGTATACCGAAAGATGGCCGCGGATATCACCGGCTGACTTGCCTGCGCCTGCATCGACCACCCGTGCGAGGTCGAATCGAAGGTTGAAGTTTCGCTGGAGGTTCCAGCGAACCCCGGCACCCATGCTGGCGATCGAGGTGCGCAGCTTGTCCTCGCCGGAGAGCGGGACGTTGGCGGCCCTCGCCACGTCGTAGAACAGCAGGCCGCGCACGTTGCCTTCGCCCGGCAGCAGGGACCCCGTCAGGTTGGGCGAGTAGAGCTCCAGGTTGGCGTAGTAGCCGGTGTCGCGGGCGATCTCGCGCTCGTGGAATCCGCGCACGGCCAGCGCTCCGGCAATGCCGAACTGTTCGCCGGGCACGAGGGCATTCGCGGTGTACTGGGCGTTGAATGCGGCGCGGACCTGCCAGTTGTTTTCGAAGGCACTCACCACGCTCGCGCCCAGGCGCAGGATCGTATAGTCGGAAGGCGCACCGCTGCCACCGCTCGGGCTGGGACGGACGGCGTTGAAATCAGCCTCCTTCCCGCTTTCGGCACCGGGAATATTGCGTGACAGGGCCGCATAGAAGTCGGCGACCTGGCCCGGTTTCGAGCGGTTGCCGCTATAGGCCACGCTTAAGGGGCGCACCGTGATATTGGCCGCAGCCGGCCCGCACCCGGCCGCGCCGAAAGCGCCGAGCGAGCAGGCATTCTCATAGGCGCGATAGTCGAGTCCGTAAACG
>JANNWA010000275.1:0-7402 GCA_031408275.1 Pseudomonadota bacterium | reverse complement strand
CGCAGCGCAGGGCACGCCGGTCGTGCAGGTCGACTGGCGCCCGCCCGCGCAGGGCAAGAAACACCTGGCGGACCTGCTCGCACGGCTCGGCGCCTTCGAGGCAAGCATCGCGAGCGCGAACGACGAGGCGCTCAAGCGCATGCTCGCCGCGAATCCCGTGCTCGTCGACGTGCAGCCGGCGGGCAAGGTGATCCCGGGACTGGGAGAGAAAGTGCTGCTGCATTCCGGCCCGCCGATCGGCTGGGAGCGCATGTGCGGTCCGATGCAGGGCGCGGTGGCGGGTGCGATCGTATTCGAGGGCTGGGCGAAAGACCTCGAGGCGGCCACGCGGCTCGCGGCCTCCGGCGGCGTCGCGTTCCACCCCAACCACCATTTCGACGCGGTCGGGCCGATGACCGGGATCACCACCCGGTCCATGCCGGTAATGGTCGTCGAGAACAAGGCCTTCGGCAACCGCGCCTACTGCATGATCAACGAGGGCCTCGGCAAGGTGATGCGTTTCGGCGCCAACGACGCCGAGGTGATCGCGCGCCTGCACTGGCTGGCCGACAGCTTCGGGCCGGCGTTAGGCGCGGCGCTGAGAAGCATGGGCGGACTCGAGCTCGTGCCGCTGATCTCGCGCGGCCTCGCGATGGGCGACGAGATGCACCAGAGGAACGTCGCTTGCTCGGCCCTCACCCTGCGCGCGCTGGCGCCGCACCTGGCCAGGACCGGCGCCGGCGGAGAAGAGCTTGCGAAGGTTCTCGCCTTCATCGCCGGCAATGAGCAGTTCTTCCTCAACATCGGCATGGTGATGGGCAAGAGCATCATGGACCCGGTGCGCGGCATCGAGCACTCGACGGTCGTGACCGCGATGTGCAGGAACGGCACCGATTTCGGCGTGCGCGTTTCCGGCACCGGCGACCAGTGGTTTACCGCCCCGGTGGAAATGCCCCAGGGGCTGTACTTCCCCGGCTACTCGGAAAAGGACGCCAACCCCGACATGGGTGACTCGGCGATCATGGAGACGATCGGCGTCGGGGCTTTCGCCATGGCGACCGCGCCGTCGGTGGTCGGCTTCGTCGGCGCCGGCAGCGTCAAGGACGCATTTGCGTTCACGAGCGCGATGGCGGAGATCACGCTCACGCGCAATCCGCGCTGGACCATGCCGGTGCTCGACGGCCAGGGCGTGCCCACCGGCATCGATGTGCGCCGGGTCGTGGAGACCGGCATCCAGCCCGCGATCAACACCGGCATCGCCCACCGCTTGCCCGGCGTGGGGCAGGTGGGGGCGGGCGTGGCGCGCGCGCCCCTGGCCTGCTTCGAGCAGGGGTTGACCGCGCTGGCCGCGGCGATGGGGATCAAGGCATGAGCGTCACGCTGAACCGCGTGCGGCGCGGGTTCTACGCCGATTCGGTCGCGCTGATGCGCATCTCGCGCGGTGTGTCGGCGCTGGCCGGCGTGGAAGCGGCCTCGCTGATGATCGGCACGCCCTCCAACTGCGACCTGCTGTCCGGCTCCGGGCTGCTCGACGCCGAAGGGGCGAAGGCGCAGGCCGACGACCTCGTCATCGCAGTGCGCGCGGCCGACCTGGGCGCCGCCGAGGCCGCCCTGGCAGAGGCCGAGAAGCTGCTGGCGGGCGGGGCCAAGGGTTCGGACACCGGCGTGGCAACCGTCCGCGGCCTCGCCGCGGCGCTCAGCGCAATGCCGGCGGCCAACCTCGCTTTGATCTCGGTCCCAGGCGAATTCGCGGCGGCCGAGGCGCGCAGGGCGCTGGAGCGCGGCCTGCACGTGATGATGTTCTCGGATAACGTTTCGGTCGAAGACGAGATCGAACTCAAGCGCTTCGCCGTTTCCAAGGGACTCCTGCTGATGGGCCCCGATTGCGGCACGGCGCTGATCGGCGGGGCGCCGGTCGCGTTCGCCAACGTGGTCCCGCGCGGCGACGTGGGGCTGATCTCGGCTTCCGGCACGGGCCTGCAGGAGGTCAGTTGCCTCCTTGCCCGGGCCGGGCGTGGAATATCGCACGGCATCGGCGTCGGCGGGCGCGACCTGTCCGAGGCGGTGGGCGGGCTCATGACCCTGGCGGCCTTCGATGCCCTCGAGGCCGATCCAGCGACGCGCCATATCGTGATCATTTCCAAGCCGCCGGCCAGGAGCGTGGCCGACCGGATCGCCGCGCGGGTCGCGACCAGCGCCAAGCCGGTCACGCTTTGCCTGCTGGGCGCCGGCGGGATGACGCTCGCCTCGGCCGCCGAACAGGTGCTCGGCCGCCCGCTGGACGGCGGCGCGCTCCCCGAGGCGGGCAGCCGCAAAGGCTGGCTGCGCGGCCTGTACAGCGGCGGGACGCTTTGCAACGAAGCCCAGATCGTGCTGATGGCCGCGGGCCTCAGGGTGCAGTCGAACGTGCCGGTCCCCGGCGCGGTGGAAACAGCCCGGCTGGACGTCGTCGGCCACAGCCTGATCGATCTTGGCGACGACGAGTACACGCGCGGGCGCCCGCACCCAATGATCGACCCCGAGTTGCGTAACGACCTGCTCGCCAAGACGCTCGCCGACCCGGCTGTCGCCGTGGTGCTCCTCGACGTCGTGATCGGCTACGGCGCGCATCCCGACCCGGCCGGGCTGATCGCACAAGTGGTGGAATCCGCGGCGAAAGCCCGGCCCGGATCCTTGGCCGTGGTGATCGCTTCCATCACCGGCACGGACGCCGATCCGCAAGGCTATTCGCGCCAGGCGGCGCGGCTCGCGGCGAGCGGGGTGCTGGTGGCGGCCTCGAACGCCCGGGCGGCCTCGCTGGCGGCAGGCGTGGTTTTGGGAAGCGCCCCTATGGTAAGCTGACGAAAAATGCTGCCATCGCGGGGTGCGATGTCAGAACCATAAGGGAGTCGAGGCATGCGAATCGGATTGCTGGTCGTTGCAGGTGCGGCACTTCTTGGTTTTCTGGCCATCGCGGTTGTCCTGCCCCAGATGCAAAGCGGCGAGATCAGGGACGCGGCGGCGGTTCTGGTTTCTGGCACCAACGCGGCCAAGATCGAAGTCACGGCCGCGGCCGAAAAAGCGGGCAACCTCGCGGGGGCCGGCGCCAACGTCAAGATCGCCCCGAAGGCTGACCCCAAGTACGGCGAGCTCAAGTGGATCGTCGAACCCGGCGGCTCGATCCGCGGCTGGAACGAAAAGAACGCCATTGAGATCGCGCTCATCCCGACGCTTTCTGGCGGCAAGGTGGCCTGGATCTGCAAGGGGTATCCGGCGCAGTCGATGCCGGTCACCTGCGGCGGGAAGTAACGAGCAGGGGGTTCGGGCCCCCTCCGCTTCGCGGGGCCCTCCCGAACCCCCCGCACCCCCCGGGCGCTTTGGCGCAGAAGGGTGCTTCGCTCCAGATTGGAATCAAGGCGGCAAGGCCGCCTTCTTTATTTTCGGAGCTTGAAGGGGGCGGTCAGGGCGGCGGCGCGGGCGATGGCGGTCGTCAGGTCAGGTAGCAGGTTCTCCGCGCCGATCTTGTCGAGAAAGCCGCTGCGGCGGATCAGCGAGAGGGGCTGATCGTTGACGTCGCAGAGGACCAATGAACCCCCGCGCCTTGCCAGGGTCCTCCTGAGCACGTCGAGCGTGTCCATGCCGGTGGTGTCTATGTTGATGACTTTCTGGAGGTCGAGGATCATCACCTTGGGTGGCGCGGCGCCGCCTTCCGGCTCGATCAGGGTCTCGAGCTTGCCGACCGCCCCGAAGAACAGCGACCCGAATATCCGGTAGGCGACCGTGTCCCGGGGCAGGGCGAGGTCCCCGGGCAGGGACGATCCGCCCACCTGCTCGATCGTGGTCAGGCTGGACACGCGGTAAATAAAGAACAGCGCCGCGAGCACCATGCCCAACTCCACCGCCACGGTGAGGTCGATCATCACCGTGAGGAGGAACGTGGACAGCATCACGGTGCGGTACTGCATGGAGAACTGCTTCAGGCGCGGGAACTCGCGCCACTCGCCCATGTTCCACGCGACGAACAGCAGGATCGCCGCCAGCGCGGCCAGCGGCACGTGCGAAGCGAGCGGCGCGGCTGCCAGGATGATCGCCAGCAGCGTCAAGGCATGTACCACGCCCGCTATCGGCGTCTCGGCCCCGGCACGCACGTTGGTCGTGGTGCGCGCAATGGTCCCGGTCGCGGGCATCCCGCCGAAGAACGGGGTCACGAAATTGGCCACCCCCTGCGCCATGAGCTCCTGGTTGGGGTCGTGCCGGTCGTCGATCATGCCGTCGGCCACTCGGGCACAGAGCAGCGATTCGATCGCGCCGAGCAGCGCGATCGTAATGGTGGGCGCGACCAGGTTGCGGGCCGCGTCCCAGGAGAATTCCGGCAGTGCGAAGGAGGGCAGGCCCGTCGGGATGCCGCCGAACCGCGAGCCGATCGTTTCCACCGGCAGGCTCAGGAACGCAGTGGCGGCGGTGGCGAGGACCAGTGCGATGATGGTGCCGGGCAGCCGGGACACCAGCTGCAGGCGGCCGCTGGTCGCCGCGTCGCCGCGCTTGCCGCCGACAAGTCTGCCGAACCGTGGCCAGAGGATGATCACCGCGAGCGAAGCGAAGCCGATAGACAAGGTCAGCGCATCGGTGGTGTGCGCCGCATCGGCGATTGCGCGGATTGCGTTGAAGAAGTCGGCCGGCATTTTCTCTATCTTCAGGCCGAAGAAGTCCTTGAGCTGCGAGAGCGCGATCAGCACGGCGATGCCGTTGGTGAAGCCGATGATGATCGCGACCGGGATGAAGCGGATGAGGGAGCCGATGCGCGTGAGCCCCATCACGAACAGCAGCACCCCGGCCATGATCGTGGAGATGAGCAGGTTGGCCAGGCCGTACTGCTGGATGATCCCGTAGACGATGACGATGAAGGCGCCCGCCGGCCCGCCGATCTGCACGCGTGAGCCGCCCAGCAGGGAGATCAGAAGCCCCGCGATGATCGAGGTGAATATGCCTGCCTCGGGCTTGAGGCCCGAGGCGATGGCGAACGCCATGGCCAGGGGCAGCCCGACCACGCCCACGGTGATGCCGGCGATCATGTCGGCGGTAAATGTCGCGCGGTCGTACCCTTTGAGGCAGTCCACCAGGCGCGGGCGGAACCTGTGCAGCGGCAGGCCGGCCTTGCGGCGCGGCGTGGCCGGCTGCTCCTCCTTCACGCTATTTCACCTTCATTCCGGGCTGCGCGCCGCTGTCGGGCGACAGCAGGAAGATGCCGGGGCCTTCCCCCGAGGCGGCAAGGACCATTCCCTGCGAGACGCCGAAGCGCATCTTGCGAGGCGCCAGGTTCGCCACCATCACCGTGAGGCGGTCCTTGAGCTGCTCCGGTGCGTAGGCCGACTTGATGCCCGCGAACACGGTGCGGGTCTCCGTGCCCAGGTCCAGCGTGAGCTTTACCAACTTGTCGGCGCCTTCCACCGCCTCGGCATTGGCGATCAGCGCGACGCGCAGGTCGACCTTGGCGAAGTCGTCGATGGAGATGGTCGCGTCCGCCGCGGCAGTTGCAGGGGCAGGGATGGCGGGTGCAGGGGCGGCAGGCGTGGTCACGGTTTTCTTTTCTTTCGGTTCGGGTGCGGCGGGAAGGTCGAAGAGCGCGTCGAGCTGTTTTCCTTCGACGCGGGTCATGAGGTGCTTGTAGGCATTGATCTGGTGGCCGCCTTCCAGGAATGCGTAGGCGTCGGGCCAGGTCAGCGCCGGGATATTCAGGAACTGCTCGACGTCCGCAGCGAGCTTTGGCATCACGGGCTTCAGGTAGATGGTCAGGAGCCTGAACGCGTTGATCGCCACTGTGCACACGACGTGCAGGCGCTTCTGGCTTTCCTCGTCGGGTTTCTTGGCGATTTCCCAGGGCTTTTTCTCGTCGACGTAGTGGTTGACCGCGTCAGCGAGGGACATGATGTGGCGCAACGCCTTGCCGAATTCACGCGTGTCGAACAGCCCGGCGATTTCGGCTGCTGGCGAGCGCAACTCATGCAGCAGCGACCCTGTATCGATACCGTCCATTGGCAGTAACCTGCCGTCGAACTTGTTGCGCAGGAACGGGGCGCAGCGGCTGGCGATGTTGATGTACTTCCCCACCAGGTCGCTGTTCACCCGCGCAAGGAAATCGTCCGGGTTGAAGTCCAGGTCCTCGACGGCGGCATTGAGCTTGGCGGCGATGTAGTACCGCAGCCACTCGGGATTCATGCCCAGCTCGAGGTAGCGCAGCGGCGAGATCCCCGTGCCACGGCTCTTGGACATCTTCTCGCCCGACACGTTGATGAAGCCGTGCACGAAGACGTTGGTCGGCACCTTGTAGAACGGGCCGGCGTACTTGAGCATGGCGGGCCAGAACAGGGTGTGGAAGTAGATGATGTCTTTGCCGATGAAGTGCACCTGCTCGGTGTTCTCGTCGGCGAGGAAGGCCTCGAAGTCGATGCCCGTTTTCGCGCAGTAGGCCTTGAAGCTGGCCAGGTAGCCGATGGGCGCGTCCAGCCAGACGTAGAAGTACTTGCCGGGCGCGTCGGGGATCTCTATGCCGAAATAGGGCGCATCGCGCGAAATGTCCCAGTCGCCGAGCGCCTTGTCGCCTTCGCCGTCCAGCCATTCGCGCGCCTTGTTGGCCACCTGCGGCTGCAGCCGCTGCGGCTGGTCGATCCAGTCGCGCAGGAAGGCCACGCAGGCATCGTCCGACAGCTTGAAAAAATAGTGCTCGGAGCTCTTCCTTACCGGCGCGGCACCCGACAGCGTCGAGTAGGGATTGATCAGGTCTATGGGCGAATAGACCGAGCTGCAGTTCTCGCAGGCATCCCCATACTGGTCCTTGGCGCCGCACTTGGGGCATTCGCCCAAGATGTACCGGTCGGCGAGGAACATGCCCTTCACCGGGTCGTAGAACTGCTCGACGGGCTTCTTGTACACCAGGCCCGCCTTGGACAGGCGCCTGTAGATGTCCTGGGACAGCGCCGTGTTCTCGGGCGAGTGGGTGGAGTGCCAGTGGTCGAACTCGATGTGAAAGCCATCGAGGTACTGCTTGCGGCCTGCGGCAATCTCCGCGACAAATGCTTCCGGCGTCTTGCCGGCCTTTTCGGCGGCCAGCATGATCGGCGCGCCGTGCGCGTCGTCGGCGCCGACGAAATGGACGACGTTCCCCTGCATGCGCTGGAACCGCACCCAGATGTCGGCCTGGATGTACTCCATGATGTGGCCGACGTGGAACGGCCCGTTGGCATAGGGCAGGGCCGTGGTGACGAAGATCTTGCGGGGGGCGGACATCGGGGGGACCGGACCAAAGGGGCAATTCTAGCAAAGCCATCATGGTCTCTGTGCCGAATTAGTGTTTGGGCGCAGGGATTTGGGTACACTTGCGCCTCCCCGGAAACCGCAAAAAGCAACCTGCCCATGTCCATCAGCGAAGCCCAGGTCCAGTCCGCCC
>JANNWA010000274.1:0-16916 GCA_031408275.1 Pseudomonadota bacterium | reverse complement strand
ATTTGGTTACCGCGTCGTTGACGTTGATCGCCGGGAACAGCAGCTTGCCGGCCTTTTGCATCTCATAAAGCCGATGCACGCCCGTGGTCGTTTCCTCGGAGACGCCCTTGATGCTCTTGGCGAGACCGGCGAACCAGCCCTTTGGCTTCTCTTTCAGGGTTTTCTTCAAAAGCGCGAAGAAGATCTCTTCTTCCTCGGATCCTGGCTTGTCGAGGAAAGCCGTGTCGCCGTTCTCGGCGCGCAAACCCAGATGGACGAACATGGTGGCGTCCCCGCCGTCGTCCAGGATCATGTTGGGCATTCCGCCGTCGCCCCATTCAAAGAGCTTGCGCGTGTAGTCCCAGTAATCAACGAGCGTCTCGCCCTTGATGCCGGTCGTCCCGGCGTAGGCCTTGGCGCCCGCCACCGACAGGGCGCCGGCGGGCTCGAGGATCGAGCGGGTGTCCTCGAACACGTCCTTGATCGCGGCGCACATCGCGTCGGTGTCGACCGTGATCATCTCGTCGACATACTTGCTCGCGAGCCGGAAGGTCTCCTCGCCCACCTTCTTTACCGCCACGCCGTCGGCGAACAGCCCGACGTGGGACAGCGTCACCCGCTTGCCGGCCCTGAGGGAGCGCGTCATTGCGTCCGAGTCGACCGGTTCGACGCCGATGATCCTGATGTCGGGACGCACGCTCTTCACGTAGGCCGCGATGCCCGAGATGAGGCCACCGCCGCCGACGGCGACGAAGATCGCATGGATCGGCTTGGGGTGCTGGCGCAGGATTTCCATGCCGATCGTGCCCTGGCCGGCGATCACGTCCGGGTCGTCATAGGGATGCACGAAAGTCAGCTTGCGCGCTTTCTCGAGTTTCTTCGCGTGCGCATAGGCTTCATCGAAGGAGTCCCCGATCAGCACGACCTCGGCCCCGCGCGCCGCAACCGCGTCGACCTTGATACGCGGCGCGGTGACCGGCATCACGATCACTGCGCGACAGCCGAGTTTTTGCGCCGCAAGCGCGACGCCTTGCGCATGGTTGCCGGCCGAGGCTGCGATCACGCCGCGCTTAAGCTGCGTCTTCGGCAGCCCCGCCATCTTGTTGTAGGCGCCGCGCAGCTTGAACGAGAATACGGGCTGCATGTCCTCGCGCTTGAGCAGGATCGTGTTCCCAGTCCGGGCCGACAGGTTGGGCGCAATCTCGAGCGGCGACTCGATCGCCACGTCGTAGACGCGCGCGGTGAGGATTTTCTGCAGATAATCGCGGGGCATTGCGGCGTACCGGTGCAAAATCGGGCGTCAAGGGTAACAAGAGCGGCGCGCCGCAACAAGGAAACCCGTGCAGGCACTGATCTCACCGGAAAGCGGGCTCGCGGGACTCTTCGCCGCGAGCTTCATCGCGTCGACCGTATTCCCGTTGTCCTCGGAAGCCGTGCTGTTCGGCTTCCTCAAGCTGCACCCTGAGGAACTGGCGCCCGCGCTGATCCTTGCCACGGTGGGCAACACGCTTGGCGGGCTCACGTCGTACGCCGTCGGCCGCCTGCTGCCGGCGCGGGTGCAGAAGAAACTCGATCCGCGCGCGCTCGACAAGCTCAGGCGCTACGGCAGCCCGCTGACTTTCTTCGCCTGGCTGCCATTGATAGGAGATGCGCTCTGCGTGGGCGCAGGATGGCTGCGCCTGAACCTGGTAGCCGTGACGGTATTCATGACTGCAGGGCGGGTGCTCCGGTATTGGATCGTGGCGCAGGGTGCGCTGTTCTGAGCGACCAGCAATCGGGACTCACCTGCTGCTAGAGTGCGCAATGCCCCGCTGGAGACCGACCGTGATCCGATACGCCCTGTTTGCCGCCCTGTTCCTCTCCCTGCCCGCCCAGGCTTTCGACCTGCAGGGCCATCGCGGCGCGCGCGGCCTCTACCCGGAGAACACCCTGCCCGCCTTCCAGAAAGCCCTGGATCTCGGCGTCGACACCATCGAATGCGACATGGCGGTCACCAGGGACGGCGTGGTCGTGGTCTACCACGACCAGTGGCTCAACCCGGACATCACACGTGGCCCCGACGGCAAGTGGCTGGAGAAGCGCGGACCGGCCATCATCGATCTCACGTTCGAGCAGTTGCAGCAGTACGACGTCGGCCGCATCAAGCCGGGAACGAAATACGCAAGCGAGTTTCCGGCCCAGCAGGCGGTCGACGGCACGCGCATCCCGCGGCTGTCCGACCTCTTCGACCTGGTGAAGAAATCGGGCAACACGAAAATCGGTTTCGATTGCGAGACGAAAATCTCTCCCCTGGAGCCCGCCGCGGCACTGCCGCCCGCGGAGTTCGCGCGCAAGGCGATTGCCGAGATCCGCAAGCACGGGATGCAGGGCCGGACGATGGTGCAGTCCTTCGACTGGCGCACGCTGCAGGTGATCCAGCAGGAAGCCCCGGAGATCCGCACGATGTACCTCTCGTCGCCGCGCACGCTCCAGTCCGCGCCGGACGGCAGGCCCTCCCCTTGGCTGGCAGGCTTCGCCCCCGAGCAGCACGGCGGTTCGGTCCCCCGCACGGTCAAAGCGGCCGGCGGCAAAATCTGGGCGCCGAACCAGACCTATCTCACCGCCGAGCTGCTCGCCGAGGCGCGGTCCCTGGGCATCGCGGTGATACCGTGGACCGTGAACGATCCAGCCATGATGAACAAACTGCTCGACATGGGGGTCGACGGCATCATCTCCGACCGGCCCGACCTCGTGCAGGCGGAGATGCGGAAGCGCAAGTAGCGGTTCAATCCGCCCGGATCTTCGCCGACTGGATCACCTCGCTCCACTTCTTGCGGTCGGCGAGGAAGGTGGCCTTCATTTCCTCGGGCGAGCCGGCGAGGATTTCCATGCCGTTGTCGGTCATCAGCTGGATGAATTTCGGCTGCTTCACCACGGTCTGGATCGCGCGGTTCCAGAACCCCACCCATTCCGGCGACAGCCCGGCCGGGCCGACGACGCCGAACCAGTTGCTGATCTTGAAATCGGGCAGCGTGGCGCTGATCACCGGCAGGTCGGCGAACAGCGGCGAGGGCCGCGCTGCGCCGAACGCGACCGGCCGCAGGCCGCCGCCGCGGATCTGGCCGAGGAACTCGGGCATGTTGCCGAACATCATGTCCGTGCGCCCGCCCACCATGTCGAGGACCGCCGGCGCGCCGCCGCGGTAAGGCACGTGCAGGATGTCGACGCCGGCCAGCTTCTTGAAAAACTCGCCCGAGAGGTGCTGCGAGGTGCCGTTGCCGGCGGAGGCGTAGGTCAGCTTGCCGGGATTCTTCTTGGCGAAGTCGATCAACTCGCCCACCGTCTTGAACTGGCTGCCCTGCCCCACCACGAGGATGTTGTAGACGCCCGCAAGGTTGGAGATGGGAGTCAGGTCCTTGTCCACGTCGATCGTGAGTTTTTGGCCCGGCATCACCGGCGCGACGCTCATCACCGCCATGGGCGAAAGGAAGATCGTGTGACCGTCCGCCGGGGCGCGGGCGCAGGTCTCCGCGGCGATGAACCCGCTGGCGCCGGTCTTCTGTTCGACGACCACTTTCTGCCCGACCACGGGACCGATGGCTTCGGCCAGGAGCCGCCCAAGCAGGTCCGAGGTGCCGCCCGGCGGGAAACCGTTGAGGAAACGCACGTCCGATTTGAGTTGCTGGGCCGCGCAGGGCAGGGCCACCAGCATTGCGGCAACACCGACGAGGATTCTGCATTTCATGGGTTCTCTCCTTTTTGTCCCGCTGCTCAGGCAGCCTGTAATTTTGCCATAGCCACGGCCAGCCACTTTACCCCCTGGCGGCCGAAGTTCACCTGTACGCGCGCGTCGTTACCCTGCCCCTCGGCGTCGACGATCACGCCGCTGCCGAACTTGGGGTGCTGCACGCTCTGCCCTACCCGGAAGCCGCCCGCGCCATTGCTTCCCCCGTGGCTGCCGCCCGTGCCGAATCCCTTTGATGCGGCCGCTTCGCGCGCCGTGGGGCCCCGCGCGCGGTTCCAGGTGCCGAACCCTGCTACCGGTTGCACCTGTGCGCGCCGTTCGGAGAGCTTCGGCGTGAGCCACTTCAGCAGGCCGTCGGGCACCTCGTCGAAGAACCGCGAAGGCAGGTTGTAGCGCGTCTGGCCGTGCAGCATGCGCGTCTGCGCGAACGACAGGTACAGGCGCTCGCGCGCGCGCGTGATCGCCACGTACGCAAGTCGCCGCTCTTCCTCGAGGCCGTCGCGCGCGTTGAGGCTTTGCTCGTGCGGGAACAATCCTTCCTCCAGGCCGGTGATGAACACCGCCGAGAATTCCAGGCCCTTGGCCGAGTGCACCGTCATCATCTGCAGCGCGTCCTGGCCCTCGCCGGCCTGGTGCTCGCCGGCTTCGAGTGCCGCGTGCGCGAGGAACGCGGTCAGCGGATCCATGACCGTGGGGTCGGTGGTTTCGCCGGTGGAAATATCCACGATGGCCTCGTCGGCATTGAAGGCCGCCGCGGCATTCACGAGTTCGCCGAGGTTCTCGATGCGGTCGGCGCCTTCGCGTTCGTTCTGGTAGTGCGGCACCAGGCCGCTCTTCGCGATCACGTGGTCCACCACTTCGGCCAGCGGCAGGCCACGCGTTTCGGATTTCATTTCCTCGATCAGCGCGCGGAACGAGGCAAGCGAATTTCCCGCCTTGCCGCCCGCGAGCGACCCGATCGATGCGTACAGCGGCGCGTTCGCGGCCTTGGCCGCATCCTGCAGCGTTTCCATCGCGCGCGCGCCGATGCCGCGCGGCGGGAAGTTCGCGATGCGCAGGAAAGCGTTGTCGTCCTCGGGATTCTCGACCAGGCGCAGGTACGCCAGGGCATGCTTGATCTCGGCCCGCTCGAAAAAGCGCAGGCCGCCATAGACACGATACGAAACGCCTGCCGAGAACAGCGCGTGCTCAAGCACCCGCGACTGGGCGTTGGACCGGTACAGGACCGCCATGTCCTGGTAGCGTGCGCCGTCGCGCGCGAGGCCCTGCACTTCTTCCACGATCCAGCGCGCCTCGTCCATGTCGGACTCGCCCTCGAACACCCGGATCGGCTCGCCCGAGCCGGCCGCGGTCCACAGGTTCTTCCCCAGGCGGTTGGCGTTGTTGGCGATCAGCGCGTTGGCCGCGTCCAGGATGTTGCCGTGCGAGCGGTAGTTCTGCTCCAGGCGGATCACCTTCTCGACCTTGAAGTCCTTTTCGAAGTCGGCCATGTTGCCGACGTTGGCGCCGCGGAACGCGTAGATCGACTGGTCGTCGTCGCCCACCGCGAAGATCGCGGTCTCCGGCCCGGCGAGGAGCTTCAGCCAGCGGTATTGGAGTTTGTTGGTGTCCTGGAACTCGTCCACCAGGATGTGGCGGAAGCGCTGCGCGTAGTGCGCCCGCAGCGGCTCGTTTCTCGCCAGCAGCTCGTAGCTGCGCAGCAGCAACTCGGGGAAATCGGCCACGCCCTCGCGCTGGCACTGCGCGTCGTAGGCCGCGTAGATCTCGATGTAGCGGCGCGACAGGTCGTCGGTGGGCTGCACTTCGCTTGCGCGCAGGCCCTCCTCCTTGTTGCCGTTGATGAACCACTGCACTTCGCGCGGCGGGAACTTGTCGTCGTCGACGTCCATCGCCTTGAGCAATCGCTTCACCACCGCGAGCTGATCGGCCGTGTCGAGGATCTGGAAGGTCTGCGGCAGGCCGGCGTCGCGGTGGTGCATGCGCAGCATCCGGTTGCACAGGCCGTGGAAGGTGCCGATCCACATGCCGCGCGGGTTCACCGGCAGCATCGCGGTGAGGCGCGTGAGCATCTCGCGCGCCGCCTTGTTGGTGAACGTCACCGCGAGCAGGCCCGCCGGCGACACCAGGTCGTTCTTGATCAGCCAGGCGATGCGCGTGGTGAGCACGCGCGTCTTGCCGCTGCCGGCGCCGGCAAGGATAAGCGCGTGCTGCCGGTCGGGAATCGTGACCGCCGCAAGCTGCTCGGGATTTAGGTGTTCGAGGTGGAGAGACAAAGCGCGCGGATTATAGCAACCGCGCACCCGGTCATGCGGCGAGCGGCTTCAGGGCGCCGAGCAAAGTCGGCACAAGTTCGGTCACGGTTGGATGGATGTGGACCGCACGCTGGATGGTGGTGTAGGGCTGCCTGGCGTACATCACGTCGAGCATCGAATGCACGATCTCGTCGCCATTCAGGCCGAGGATGGCGGCCCCCAGCAGTTCCTTGCTGTCGGCGTCCACCAGCACCTTCATGAAGCCCTGGGTTTCGCCCGCTTCCCGGGCGCGGCCGACGCGGGTCATCAACATTTTCCCGCCCAGCAGCCTGCGGCCGCTCTTCTTCGCCTCGGCCTCGTTCATGCCCACTCGCCCGAGGGGCGGATCGATGAACAGCGCGTAACAGGGGATGCGGTCGGAGATCCGGCGCGGGTCGTTGTCGAACAGGTTGGCCGCGACTATCTCGTAGTCGTTCCACGACGTGTGAGTGAAGGCGCCCTTGCCGTTGGCGTCGCCCATGCACCACACGCCTTCGGCGCTGGTCCGGCACTGGTCGTCCACGGTGATGTAGCCGCGCGCATCCGCTTCGATGCCGGCCTCCTTCAGTCCGAGGTCGTGGGTGTTGGGCAAACGGCCGACCGCCAGTAAAAGGTGGCTGCCTTCCGCGACCGGCTCGCCTTCCCCGCAGGCCATGCCGACGACCACGCGATCTCCATTCCTTTTCAACTCCATGCATTCCGCGCCGGTCCGGATCACGACACCTTCGCGCTCGAGGATCGCGCGGATCTCGGCGACGACGTCCGGGTCCTCCCGCGGCAGGAGGCGGTCGGACTTCTCCACGACCGTCACTTTCGCTCCGAAGCGGCGATAGGCTTGCGCGAACTCCAGGCCGATGTAACTGCCGCCGACGATCACCAGATGCTCCGGCACCTGGTCCAGGTCGAGAAGGGTGCTGTTGGTCAGGTAGGGCACATCGTGGATCCCCGGGATGTCCGGAACCAGCGCACGACCGCCGACATTCAGGAAGATCCTGTCCGCCGTCAGGGCGCGGCCATCCACCTCCAGCGTGCGCGGCGCGGTAAAGCGCGCATGCCCGCGGATCAGCGTGACGTTCTTCATGCTTGCGACCCAGCTGGTCACACCGTCGGATGAATGCTTCACGACACCATCCTTGCGCGCCTTGACCGCCTTCATGTCGACCCGCACCTCGCCAGCGGTGAATCCGTATTCCTCGCCGCGTCTTGCCGTGTGCACGGCATGCGCGGACGCGACCAGGGTCTTTGTCGGGACGCACCCGACGTTGACGCACGTGCCGCCCATGAGCTTTCGTTCGATGATCGCGGTCTTGAGCCCTTCGGCGCCCAGGCGCCCGGCGAGCGCGGGCCCGGCCTGGCCGGCGCCTATGACGATGGCATCGTAGTGTTCGGCCATTGGGCCCCTCAGTGGATGGCGATTGCGTCCCGGCCGCGCGAAATGCTGCGACCGCTACCTCTGCATCAGGTGGAAACCCGCGGCGCCACCACTCCCATCCTGCCTTTCAGCTGCGTGGCCAGCGCTTCCGCCTCGGCCTTCGAGGGCAGGCTGCCGATGCGCACGATATAGATGCGCTTGTCGCCGGCCTTCGCAGGGTGGATTTCGGCCGCAAAGCCGTTGGCGCGCACCTGGTCGTATACCGCCAGCGCCGCCTCCTGGGTCTCCGCGGAAACCAGCGTCACCTTCCATTTCCCCCCCGCGCGCGCAGCGCCCTGCCCGGGCGCGATTTCGGTTTCCTGCGCCCACTGCGCAAGCTGCGCGGGGTCGACGAACCCGACCGGCGCGGTCTCGCCCTGGTTGCGCTGGTAGAAGTGGCGGGGCTGGTCGAGCACGACGGGTTTCTCGCCTTCCGCGCCAACCTCGACCCGGCCCTCGATGAGGCACACCACCTGGCGGCCGTTGGGAGCGGACTTGCCCCACACGTCGGTGCCGCGGATCCCGGTGGTCACCGTGGCCACGGTGATGTTCACCGCGCGCCGGCGGTTCTTCATGAGGGCCTCGGTGGTGAAGCGGAACGCGCCTTCGGCGACTCTCAGCGCCGCCTTGAAGATCCCGCCCTCGTCGGCTTTGAGTTCGTCGATCTTCAGCTGGGCGTTCTCGCCCAGTTTCACGAGGCTGCCCTCGGACAGCTTCAGCAGCAGCCGCGAGTTCGCCCCGGTGCGCACTTGCTCACCCGCCTTCAGTTCCATGCCCGGCGCGAGGGGGACTTTCCGCCCGTCCCCGCGCTCGACCCAAGCGGGCATCTGCACGCCCTCTACCACCGCGGCCGGTGCGGCAAAGGCAGGTTGTGTGGCGGCCAGCGCGAAGCCGGCGGCGAGAAGCAGGCGGTACAGGTTTTTCATGAAGGTTCTCCTTCGGTGAGGTGGCGCTTGACGCCACTCTACGCGGATAAGGGTAGCAGGGGCAGCAGCAAGGTCGATTCAGCTATAATTTTCAGTTCGGCCCTGATTTTGCGAACTTTCATGCAAGAACGCTACACCCCGCAGTCGGTAGAACGAGACGCCCAGGCCTATTGGGACGGCTCAGGTTCGTTTCGGGTCACCGAAGACCCCGCGCGCCCGAAGTATTACTGCCTGTCGATGTTCCCCTACCCTTCGGGGAAGCTCCATATGGGGCACGTCCGGAACTATACGATCGGCGACGTGCTCACGCGCTTTTACCGGATGCGCGGCTACAACGTTCTGCAGCCCATGGGGTGGGACGCCTTCGGCCTGCCGGCCGAGAACGCCGCGATGGCCAACAAGGTGCCGCCGGCCAAGTGGACGTACGACAACATCGCGTACATGCGCTCGCAACTGAAGAGCCTGGGGTTTGCGATCGACTGGACGCGCGAGCTCGCCACCTGCTCGCCGCAATATTACAAATGGAACCAGTGGCTGTTCGTGCGCCTGTTCAAGAAGGGGCTCGCGTACAAGAAGACCGGCGTCGTGAACTGGGACCCGGTCGACCAGACCGTACTCGCCAACGAGCAGGTGATCGACGGCAAAGGCTGGCGCACCGGCGCGGTGGTGGAGAAGCGCGAGATCCCGATGTACTTCCTGCGCATCTCGGCCTACGCCGAAGAGCTGCTCTCGGCGCTCGACGGCATGGGCGGCTGGCCCGAGCAGGTCAAGCTGATGCAGAAGAACTGGATCGGGAAGTCCGAGGGCGTGCGCTTCGGCTTTCCCTATGCGCTGGACGGCGAAAGCCGGGTACTGAACGTGTTCACCACCCGCGCCGACACCATCATGGGCGTGACCTTCTGCGCGGTGGCGGCCGAGCACCCGCTCGCCCTGCACGCGGCTAAGAACAATCCGGCGCTCGCGAAGTTCATCGACGAATGCCGGCAGGGCGCGGTCATCGAAGCCGAGATGGCGCAGCAGGAAAAAAAGGGCATGGCCACCGGCCTCACCGTCACGCATCCGCTCTCGGGCGAGCAGGTGCCGGTGTGGGTAGGCAACTACGTGCTGATGAGCTACGGCGACGGCGCGGTGATGGGCGTGCCGGCGCACGACGAGCGAGACTACGAGTTCGCGAACAAGTACGGTCTCGCGATCAAGCCGGTAATACGCCACGCGGCAGGCGATACGGTCCCGGCGCCCTGGAAACCCGAATACGCCGAGTACGGCACCTGCATCAACTCCGGCAAGTACGACGGGCTCGACTTCAAGGCTGCGACGAGCGCGGTCGCGGCCGACCTCAAGACCCAGAATCTGGGCGACAAGCACGTGCAGTGGCGGTTGCGCGACTGGGGCATCTCGCGCCAGCGCTACTGGGGCTGCCCGGTGCCGATCGTCCACTGCAAGGACTGCGGCGACGTTCCGGTACCGGAAAAAGACCTGCCCGTAGTGCTGCCGGAAAACCTCGTCCCGGACGGCACAGGCAACCCGCTCGCCAAGCTCCCCTCGTTCTACGAATGCATGTGCCCCGCGTGCGGCAAGCCCGCGCGGCGCGAGACCGACACCATGGACACGTTCGTGGATTCGTCCTGGTATTTCTCGCGCTATGCCTGCCCGGACAACAGCGACGCAATGGTCGATGACCGCGCCAAGTACTGGATGCCGGTGGACCAGTACATCGGCGGCATCGAGCACGCGCTCCTGCATCTCCTGTACTCGCGATTCTTCGCGCGCGTGATGCGCGACGAATCGCTGCTCGACATCAGCGAGCCGTTCACCAACCTGCTCACGCAGGGCATGGTGCTGGCCGAGCTTTATTACCACGACAGCGCCGAGGGCCGGCGCGAGTGGATCAACCCGGCCGACGTGACCGTGGAGCGCGACGCCAAGGGCCGCCCGACCGCCGCGAAACGCGCCTCAGACGGCGCCGCGGTGGTGGCCGCCGGCATCGGCACCATGTCCAAGTCCAAGAACAACGGCGTCGACCCGCAGGCGTTAATCGAGCGCTACGGCGCCGACACCGCGCGCTTCTTCATCATCTTCGCATCGCCCCCCACGCAGTCGCTCGAATGGTCGGACGAAGGGGTGGAGGGATCGTTCCGGTTCCTCAAGCGGGTCTGGGCCTATGCGGCCAGCTTCGGCAAACCCGGCGCAGCACCGGCCGCCCCCGCGCTGCTCAAGTCCACCCGCTTCGAGATCCACTCGGTGCTCAAGCAGGCGACCTACGACCTCGGCAAGCACCAGTTCAACACTGTGGCCTCGGCCGCGATGAAGATCCTGAACGCCCTTGAGCGCCTGCAGGACGCCGCCTCCCCCGAGGCAAAGGAGGGCCTGTCCATCCTCCTGCGCCTGCTCTCGCCGATCACGCCGCACCTCTGCCACCACCTGTGGCGGGAGCTGGGGTTCGGCGAGGACATCCTGAAAGCCCCCTGGCCCGAGCCCGATGCCGGCGCGCTGGAGCAGGACGAGATCGAGTATGTGGTGCAGGTCGGCGGCAAGACGCGCGGCAGCCTGCGCGCGCCCAAGGCGGCCGACCGCCCGGCGCTCGAAGCGCTTGTCACGGCCAGTGCGCTCGTGCAAAAGTACGTGGCCGGGCAGGCGATCAGGAAGATCGTGATTGTTCCGGGACGCTTGATTAATGTGGTGGTGTGAGGGCGCATGAATTGAGAGCATTGATCGTCCTGCTGGCACTGACCCTCTCCGCCTGCGGCTTCCAGCTGCGCGGGGTCTCAAACCTGCCGTTCGACACGCTGTACATCCCCAACGCCACGGCCGGCCTGGCGCTGGACCTCAAGCGCAACATCCAGGGCGGCTCGCGCACCGTGGTGGTCAACGACCCCAAATCGGCCCAGGCCATCCTCGAGCTCACCGGCGAGTCACGCCAGCGGGTCATCCTGTCGCTGTCCGGCGCGGGCCGCGTCCGCGAGCTCCAGCTCGTGTATCGCGTGAACCTGCGCGTGCACGACGGCAAGGGCGCGGAGTTCCTCCCCCTAACGCCCTTTGCGATCACGCGCGACCTGACCTACAGCGACACCGACGTGCTCTCGAAGGAAGTCGAGGAAGCCAACATCTACCGCGAGGTCCAGGCCGACCTCGTGCAGCAGATCCTGCGCCGCCTGTCGGCCGCGCCGCCGGCGAAACCAGCCGTACCGTAGCCGATGCAACTGCGCGCCGACCAGCTCGAGGCGCATTTAAAGAAGTCCCTCGCGCCCCTTTACGTCGTCCATGGCGACGAACCGCTCGTGGCGCTCGAGGCCGCGGACGCGATCCGCGCGGCCGCGCGCGGGCAGGGCTATTCCGAGCGGGACCTGTTCGTCTCCGAGCGCGGCTTCGACTGGGGCGAGCTGTTCCAGTCCGGCGCGAGCCTGTCCCTCTTCGGGGACAAGAAGATCGTCGAGCTGCGCCTGCCCACCGGCAAGCCGGGCACCGAGGGCGCGAAGGCGATCGAACGCTACTGCGGCAACCTGAACCCGGATTGCCTCACGCTGGTGTCGCTGCCGCGCCTGGACAAGGCGGGACAGAACTCGGCCTGGTTCACTGCGCTGTCCGGAGCGGGTGTCGTGATAGACGTCTACAAGGTGGAGCGCACGCGCCTGCCCGAGTGGATCGGCCAGCGCCTCGCGCGCGGCGGGCAGCGGGCCGGGCGGGAGGCGCTCGAGTTCCTTTCCGACCGCGTGGAAGGCAACCTGCTCGCCGCCCACCAGGAAGTGCAGAAACTGGCCCTGCTGCTGCCCCCGGGCGAGGTAACTCTTGAGGACGTGCAGGCCGCGGTGTCGAACGTCGCCCGCTATGACGTGCAGGCGCTCGCCGAAGCGATGCTCGCCGGGGACACCGCTCGCTATGCCCGCGTGCTCGAAGGCCTCAAGGGCGAAGGCGAGGCCCCCACTTTCGTGCTGTGGGCGGTATCGGAGGAGTTGCGCGCAGTGTCGCGCATCCTCGCGGGCATCTCGGCGGCCCGCCCGATGGAGCAGTTGTTTCGCGAAAACCGCGTCTGGCGCAACAAGGAAGCGCCGATGAAAGCCGCCCTGCGGCGCTTTCGCCAGGAGACGGTGGACGCGGCGCTGGCGCACGCGGCGGTCATCGACCGCGTGATCAAGGGCATCGCGCTTGGCAACGCGTGGGATGAGTTCCTGAAACTGGGTTTAACATTGCGGCATGGACGCTGACTCCGACATCAAGGGCTACATGCAGGGGCTGGGCCGCGCGGCGCGTGCGGCGGCGCGGCTGGTCGCCCGCGCCGACACCGCCACCAAGAATCGCGCGCTGCTGGCGATCGCCGCCGAGATCCGCAGGAAGGCACCCGAACTCGTCGCCCAGAACCGCCGCGACGTCGAACGGGCGAAAGCAGAGGGCCGCGACGCCGCCTTCGTCGACCGCCTCACGCTCGGCGCGAAAAGTGTCGAGCAGATGGCGCGCGGGGTGGAACAGGTGGCCGCCCTGCCCGACCCGATCGGCGAGCTCACTGAACTGCACAAGCGCCCCACCGGCATCGAGGTCGGGCGCATGCGCGTACCGCTCGGGGTGGTAGGCATCATCTACGAATCGCGCCCCAACGTGACGGTGGACGCGGCCGCGCTGTGCCTCAAGGCGGGCAACGCCTGCATCCTGCGCGGCGGCTCGGAGGCGATCCACTCCAACCGCGCGATCGCCGCGTGCATCCGTGCGGGCCTCGAGGCGGCCGGGATGCCGCAGGCCGCGGTGCAGGTCGTGGAGACCACCGACCGCACGGCCGTGGGCGAGCTGATCACCATGCCCGAATACGTCGACATCATCGTGCCGCGCGGCGGCAAGGACCTGATTTCGCGCCTGATGCGTGAGTCGAAGATCCCGATGATCAAGCACCTCGACGGCGTGTGCCACGTCTACATCGACGACAAGGCCGACGCCGTGATGGCGGTGAACATCGCCGACAACGCCAAGACGCAGCGCTACGGCACCTGCAACACGCTCGAGACGCTGCTCGTGGCCGAAGGGATCGCCGAGCGCGTGCTGCCCGAGATCGCCGCGATCTATCGCGCCAAGGGCGTGGAAATGCGCGGCGACGAGGCCACGCGCCGGCTCGTGCCGGACGCCGTGGCCGCGACCGAAGAGGACTGGTACGCCGAATACCTCGCGCCGATCGCGGCGATCCGCGTGGTAAAGGGGCTGGACGAGGCCATCGACCACATCGCGAAGTACGGCTCGCAGCACACCGACGCGATCGTCACCGAGGACCGCGCGCGCGCGGATCGGTTCCTGCGCGAAGTCGATTCCGCCTCGGTGATGGTCAACGCCTCGACGCGCTTTGCCGACGGGTTCGAGTTCGGCCTGGGCGCCGAGATCGGCATCTCGACCGACAAGCTGCACGCGCGCGGCCCGGTGGGGCTGGAAGGCCTTACCTCGCAGAAGTTCGTCGTCCTGGGCCACGGCGAAGTGCGTACTTGAGGGCACGCTCTTGAGCCGGCCGGCCGGCGCCGCGACAGGCATCCTCGGCGGCAGCTTCGACCCCGTCCACAACGCGCACCTGGCCATCGCTCGCGCGGCGCTTGCCGGCCTGGGCCTGGCGAAGATCCTGTGGATTCCTGGCGGAACTCCGCCGCACCGCGAGGCGCCGCACGCCGCGGCCGAGCACCGCGCCGCCATGGTGGCGCTCGCGATCCGGGGCGAGCCGCGCTTCGAGCTCGACCTGCGCGAGATCCGCAAGGCCACACCCGGCTACACGGTGGAAACGCTGGAGGACCTGCGCGCGGAACTCGGCGCGGAGGCCGAACTGGTGCTGCTGATCGGCGCGGACCAGTACGCGCGGCTCGAAACCTGGCATCGCTGGCAGGACCTGTTCAGGCTTTGCCGCATTGCGGTGTTCGCCCGTCCGGGGGAATCGCTGGCCGCCGCCGAACGGGTCGAGGTCGTGCCCATGGCGCCGCTCGACATTTCCTCGACCGCGATCCGCGAGCGCATCGCCGCGGGCGACCCGCCGCGCGGATTGCTGCCCGATGCGGTTCTCGACTATATTCAATCCAACCGCCTTTACTCTTCACCGGAGCGCAGAACCCGTTAATGGACATCCGCAAAAAGCAGCGCGCAGTAGTCGATGCGCTCGAGGACATCAAGGGCCGCGACATCGTGGTGTACAACACCGAGCGCCTCTCGGCGTACTTTGAGCGGGTGGTCATCGCAACGGGCGACTCCACGCGCCAGGTCAAGGCACTCGCCGACAACGTCCAGAAGGAACTGAAGAAGCTGGGCGAGAAGGTGCATGGCATGGAGGGCGCTGACAGCGGCGAGTGGGTGCTGGTGGACCTGGGCGACATCGTCGTCCACGTCATGCATCCCACCACGCGGCTCACTTACAACCTGGAGGAGCTGTGGGGCGGCAAGGACGTGAAGATCAAACGGGAGCCCGAGCCCACGGCGCGCGTTGCGCCCAGGCCCAAGGCAAAGGCGAAGCCCGCGGCCAAGCCCAAGGCCAAAGCCAAGACCAAGACCAAGACCAAGGCCCGGCCCGCGACCAAAGCCGCCGCGAAAAAGAAGCCCGCGGCCAAGGCTCGCAAAGCCCCCGCCAAAAAGAAAAAGCCGGCCAAGCGCCGGGCCTGACCCTTGCCCCGACTCAGTATCGTCGCGGTCGGTGACAAGCTCCCCGGCTGGGCGAACGAGGCGTGCGAGGAATACCTCAAGCGCATGCCGCGCGGCTTCGAAGCCGAACTCATCGAAGTCCGCGCCGAGCCCCGCACCTCGGGCAAGAGCGTCGAGAAAATGATGGCTGCCGAAGCGCAACGATTGCGCGCGGCGCTGCCCAAGGGCGTGCGCCTCGTGGCCCTGGACGAACGCGGCAAGGACCTGACCACGGCCCAGTTCTCGGCGAAGCTGCGCGGGTGGCTCGATTCCGGCGATTCCACCGCCTTCCTGGTCGGCGGCCCGGACGGGCTCGATGCCGGGCTCAAGCGCGAGTGTGAATTATTGCTAAGGCTGTCCAGTTTCACGCTGCCGCACGCCCTCGCGCGTGCGGTGTTCGCCGAGCAGCTTTACCGTGCGGCATCCGTGCTGACCGGCCATCCCTACCATCGCGAATAACCCCCCCGCGCCTGCTAAACTCGACCGTGCCGGCTTTACTCTCCCCATGATCGCCTCCCAGGACCGCAGCATCTACCTCGCTTCGCGCAGCCCGCGACGCAGAGAGCTGCTCGCCCAGATCGGGGTGAAATTCCACCTGCTGCTGTTCCGCGACCTGCCGCAGGCGGACCCGGAGGTGAACGAGGACACGATCCCGGGCGAGACGCCGCATGATTATGTGGTGCGCGTCTGCCGCATCAAGGCCGACGCGGGGTGGAAGCGCATGCAGCAGCGCAGCCTGCCGAGGAGCCCCGTGCTCGCCGCGGACACAACGGTCGCGGTAGACAGCCGCATTCTCGCCAAGCCCGCCGACCGGCGCGAAGCCGCCGAGATGCTGGCCGCCCTGTCCGGTCGCCGCCACGAAGTGCTCACCGCTGTCGCGCTCAAATACGACGAGCGCGTGGAACTCGCCGTGTCACGAACTGAGGTGGAGTTTCGCGCGCTCAACGCGGACGAAATCCGCCAGTACGTCGCCACCGGCGAAGCGGACGACAAGGCCGGCGCCTACGCGATCCAGGGCCGCGCCGGCCAGTTCATCGTGGAGATCCGCGGCAGCTACACCGGCGTGATGGGCCTGCCTTTATACGAGACCGCCCAGCTCATTGAGAAAATGGCGTTGCAATATGAACGAAGAAATCTTAATTAACATCACCCCGCAGGAGACCCGCGTGGCCGTCATGCAGAACGGCGTCGCGCAGGAACTCCTCGTGGAGCGCTCGGCCAGCCGCGGACGCGTGGGCAACATCTACAAGGGCCGCGTCGCGCGCGTGCTTCCCGGCATGCAGTCGGCGTTCGTGGAGATAGGCCTGGAGCGCGCCGCTTTCCTGCACGTGGCCGACATCTGGGAGCACCGCCCCAAGGAAGGCTGCACCACGCCGGCCAAACCGATCGAGAAAATCCTCGCCGAGGGCCAGCCCATCGTCGTGCAGGTGGTCAAAGACCCGATCGGCACCAAGGGCGCGCGCCTGTCGACGCAGATCTCCATCGCCGGGCGCCTGCTGGTCTACCTGCCGCAGGACCCGCACATCGGCATCTCGCAGCGCATCGGCAACGAGGCCGAACGCACGGCGCTGCGCGAGCGCCTGCAGCAGGTCATGCCGGCCGACGAGAAGGGCGGCTTCATCGTGCGCACGATCGCCGAGTCGGCCAGCGCGGAGGAACTCGCGGCCGACATCCGCTACCTGCGCCTCCTCTGGGACAACCTGCGCGAACGGTCGCTGGTCGCGCAGCCCACCGAAATCATCTACGAGGACCTGTCGCTCGCGCAGCGCGTTCTGCGCGACATGGTGCTGGGCGACACGGACCGCGTGATGATCGACTCGCGCGAGAATTTCCAGAAGCTCGCCACATTTGCGCAGACCTACACACCGCAGGTGCGCCCCAAGCTCGACCATTACACGGGGGAACGGCCCCTGTTCGACGTGTACAACGTCGAACAGGAGATCGAGAAGGCGCTTGCC
>JANNWA010000273.1:0-2463 GCA_031408275.1 Pseudomonadota bacterium | reverse complement strand
TCGCTGCGCTGGTAGGCAGGCAGGTCCGCGCGCAGCGCGGCCTCGCCGTCCGGCCCGAGCATGCGAATCGCGAACGGGTCATGCAGCACGCGCGGGTATTCGAGGATCTGGTGGGCGGCACGCAACTTGGCCGCGCCCAGTGCCGTTTCGCTCGGCGCGCCGGCCTCCAATCGGCCTTTGGTACGCTCCGCACCGAAGGCTGCGAATGGGATCAATGCAGGCCACGTCGCGCCCGCGAGAACCCCTGCGAGGAAGCGTCGCCTACCGAATCCGGCTGACCTGCTCATGCCCTGATCAGGTCCAGAGGCGCGAAGTTTCCCCTGAGCGTACCGCGCGAAGGCAGGCCCCACCAGCGTTCGAGGGCGGTGGCGTAGAGGCTGCGGAAATCGATCGCGTGCACTAGATTGCCGCCCTCCAGCCGGTCCAGTTGCGGCGGCTGCCCGTACAGGCCGCCGCGCACCCGCCCGCCGGCGAAGAAATGCGCGGCCACCGTGCCGTGGTCGGTGCCGTTCGAGGCGTTCTCCTGCGGGCGGCGGCCGAACTCGGCGTAGGTCATCACCAACGTCGAATCCCAACGCTTGATTTCAACCAGCGCGTTCTTGAGCGCCGCGACCCCCTCGGCGAACTCACCGAGCAGGCGGGGATGCACCCCAGGCTGGTTCTGGTGCGTGTCGAAGCCGTTCAGCGTCAGCCGGATCACGCCCACGCCCGCCTCGTTCGCGGCAAGCTGCGCCGCAGTGCGCACCGCGTTGCCAAAAGGGTTCTTGGGGAACTCGGTGCGGAAGGTGACGTTGGGGTTGAGGTGGGCCGCGGCCTGCTGGATGTCGCCCTGCACCTTGAGGATGTGGTTGAGCGCGGCATTGCCGCGCTGCGTCGCCTTGCCCGCGAGCCTCGCCTGGCGCAGGAACTGGTCCGTGTCGTTCAGCGAGAGCGTGCGCGGGCCGGTCCCGGCGAGCGGCCCAAGGTCGCTCGACCCTACCGCCACGCCGTCCGCCGCAAAGCCGGCCGGTGGCGGCGAAGCCGAGAACGCGCGCGCAAGCCAGCCCTCGCCGAGGGTCTCTTCCGCTTTCGATGCCGTGTCCCAGATTTCGATCGAGCGGAAATGCGACAGGTTCGGTTGCGGGTAGCCCACTCCCTGCACGATGGCGAGGTCCTTCGCGTCCCACAGCGCGGTCAGCGGCTTCAGCGCCGGATGCAGGCCGGTGCGCTCGTCGAGCTGGAGCACGTCGTCGCGCCGCACGCCAATGCGCGGTCGCAGGGCGTAGTAGGCGCCGTCGGCGTAGGGCACCACCGTGTTCAGGGAATCGTTGCCACCCTTGAGTTCGACCAGCACCAGGAGACGCCGGTAGCCCTCGGCGCGCTGGGCGAGCGCGACCCGAGGCAGCCATGCCGCCGCCACGCCCGCCGCGCCGATCGAGAGGAATTCCCTGCGCCGCATCGCCGTGCCTATTTGAGTTGGTAAACCGGATCGGCCGTGATGCGCCGGATCAAGTCCACGCCCTGGGCGTCGAGCGGCTCGCCCGAAGCCGGGGGCAGCGCAAGCAGCACGCGTTGCATAGCCGGACCCGCATCGCCCGCGCCGAACTGCCGCAGCCAGTCGGGGCCCGAAAAGCGGATGTCCAGCGTCGCGCGCATGAAACGCTCGCGCCCCTCGCCGAGCTTCGCGATTCCCTTGATGCGTTCGTCGGACATGGACGCCTGCATGCGGCTCTCATCGACCCGAAACAGCCGCTCGAGGAACTGCCTGCGCGCAAGCAGCGTGGTGCTGTTGATCCAGGCGTCGCCGCCGGACCAGCCTTTCACGTTGGGCGGCGAGAACAAGTCCTGCCCGAGGGTGCGCAGCAGGAAGGTGAGCGGCAGCGGATCGGAATAGCCGACGTCGAACTGGCGCATGGTCCCGATCACGAGGTCCACCGGCGACTTGACCAGCACGCCGCGGTTTTCCGGGGCGTGGAAAGCGTGCGAACCGAGCAGCGAACGCAGCGCCGTCCTGATGTCGTAGCGCGACTCGCGGAACTGCCTCGCGATGCGCGCGACCTCGCGGGCATCCGGATCCGGCGAGACGAACTCCCGCCACAGCTTGGCCACCACGAATTCGGCGGTCTTCGGTTGGGCGAGCAGCAGCTCGAGGACATCATCGCCCTTGAAGTCGCCGCTGCGGCCGAGCACCGTCTTCATGCCGGCGTCGTGCGCCATCGGCCGCCACAGGAATTCGCCTGTCTCGGGGTCGATGCTCCAGCCGGTGAACGCGCGCGCCGCCTCGCGAATGTCCTGCTCCGAGTAGTTGCCCTCGCCGAGCGTGAAGAGCTCCATGACCTCGCGGGCGAAATTCTCGTTCGGCTGGCCGCGCCGGTTGGAGGCCGAATCGAGGTACACGAGCATCGCCGGGTCCTTGGACACGGCGCGCAGCATGTCGGCGAAGTTGCCGAGCGCATGCCTGCGCAGCAGCACGTTCTGGCGGTA
>JANNWA010000272.1:0-8931 GCA_031408275.1 Pseudomonadota bacterium | reverse complement strand
TCGCCGTGCCGCGCGCCGCCGCGCCCCGGATCGAACGCGATGACATCAACCTGCTCCGCACCCTTCAGCATGGGCAATGCATCGAGCAGCGCACGCGCCGCCTCGCGCCCCGCATTCCACGCCACCATCACGCGCTTGCCGACCACGGTAAAGCGCCCGGCGTAGGGAACGAAAAGGACCGGACGCCCCGACGAAAGCACCAGGTCTCCCGCGAATCCGGCAGGCAGCCGGCGCGCATCCTCCCCGCCGGGCTCGGGCTGCCCGGCAATCACCAGGTCTGCGTAACGCGCGCTCAGGCACAGCGCCGCCACGGGATCGCCCGTGGACATGCGCCACTCGCATTTCACCGCACGATGGCGGGACGAGGCCGCGCGAAACACCGTCTCGGCGTCCTGCGCAGCCGCGGCGCGCCGGCGGCCCTCGATTTCGACGGCGGCCGGACCGGGTTCGGAAAGAGCGGAGGGGGGAATCAGGGGCAGGCCCGGGACGTACAACCCCACGAGGTGGGCATCGAACCTCTCCGCCGTTTCGAAAGCAAGGTTGAGGCGCTCCTCGCGCCGCGGGCCGTCATCCAGGTGCAGGAGTATCGTCTTGTAGCTCATGGGGAGTCCTTTCGGGGTCAGATCCGTCCAAGGCACAGTGTCCCAGCCAGGCGCGGGGCCGGTTTTGACCTGTATCAACTGGCGGGCGGGTCCGTGGGCCGGAAGACCTAAAATGCGGGGATGAACGCACCCACCGTACAAGACCTCGCCAACCATACGCCCATGATGCAGCAGTATATCGGGCTCAAAGCACAGCACCCGGACATCCTGCTCTTCTACCGGATGGGCGACTTCTACGAACTGTTCTTCGAGGACGCCGAAAAGGCCGCGCGGCTGCTGGACATCACGCTCACGCAGCGCGGCGCCTCCGCCGGCCAGCCGATCAAGATGGCCGGGGTCCCGTACCACGCTGCCGAGCAGTACCTCGCAAAACTCGTAAAGCTGGGCGAGTCGGTGGCGATCTGCGAGCAGATCGGCGACCCGGCCACCTCCAAGGGCCCGGTCGAGCGCCAGGTGATGCGGATCGTGACGCCGGGCACGCTGACCGACTCGGCTTTGCTCGACGAGAAGTCCGACAACATCCTGCTGGCGATCAGCTCCGACCGGAGCACGGTGGGCCTCGCATGGGTGACGCTCGCCAGCGGTGAGTTGCGCGTCTCCGAAATCGCGCCGCAGATCCTCGCGAGCGAATTGCGGCGCATCGGTCCGGCCGAAATCCTCATCGCCGATTCGAGCCCTCTGGCCGCGGAACTGGCCGGGTTCACGCTCACGCGCCTGCCGGTGTGGAGCTTCGACACCGAATCCGGCCGGAAGAAGCTGCTCGAGCAACTCGGCGCGGCGTCGCTGGCCGGCTATGGCTGCGAGGACCTGCAGCCCGCCATCGGCGCCTGCGGCGCGCTGCTCGACTATGCGAAAAAGACCCAGGGCCAGGCCCTCGCGCACGTCGCATCCGTCAGCGCGGAGCGCGCGGGCGAGTACGTGCGCATGGACTCGGCCACTCGGCGCAACCTGGAGATCACGGAAACGCTGCGCGGCGAGCCCTCGCCCACGCTCTTCTCGCTCATGGACGCCTGCGCAAGCGGCATGGGCAGCCGGCTGCTGCGGCATTGGCTGCACCACCCGTTGCGTGACCGCACCATCGTCGTATCGAGGCATGTAGCAGTGACGGCGCTCGGCGACTCAGCCGCGGAAATTCACGGCGTGTTGAAAAAATTCTCGGACGTGGAGCGGATCGCCTCGCGGGTCGCGCTCAAGAATGCCCGGCCGCGCGACCTCTCCGCGTTGCGCGACAGCCTCGCCCTGCTGCCGGAACTGTCCGCGCAGATGCCGGCCGGTACCACCCTGCTCGACAGCCTTGCTTCCGACCTCGCCCGCCCGGAGGAGTGCCACTCGCTGCTCGGACGCGCAATTGCGCCGGAGCCCTCTGCGCGCGTGATGGACGGCGGCGTGATCGCCGACGGCTACTCGACGGACCTCGACGAATTGCGCAAGCTCCAGTCGAACGCGGGCGAGTTCCTCGTCGAACTCGAGGCGCGCGAGCGCTTGCGCACGGGCATTGCAAACCTCAAGGTCGAATACAACCGCGTGCACGGCTTCTACATCGAGGTCACCAACTCGCAGGTCGAAAAGGTGCCGGACGACTACCGGCGGCGGCAGACGCTCAAGAATGCCGAGCGCTACATCACGCCCGAGCTGAAGGCCTTCGAGGACAAGGCGCTGTCGGCCAAGGATCGCGCACTGGCGCTCGAGAAATCGCTCTACGAGGCGCTGCTCGACGCGCTCGGCGCGCACGTGGCGCAATTGCAGCGGATCGCGCGCGCCCTCGCGCAGCTCGATGTGCTCGCGTGCTTCGCCATGCTCGCGGCCCGCCACGGCTGGAGCCGCCCGGAGTTCGTCGCGGAAACCATGCTCGAGTTCGAGGCCGGCCGCCACCCGGTCGTGGAAGCTCAGGTCGAGCATTTCATTCCCAACGACACGCGCCTGTCCCCGGCGCGGCAACTGCTCCTGATCACCGGCCCGAACATGGGCGGCAAGTCCACCTACATGCGCCAGGTCGCCCTGCTCACCCTGCTCGCGCATGTAGGCAGCTTCGTGCCGGCGAAATCCGCCCGCCTGGGGCCGATTGACCAGATTTTCACGCGCATCGGCGCGGCGGACGACCTCGCCGGCGGGCGCTCCACCTTCATGGTCGAGATGACCGAGTCGGCCAACATCCTGCACAACGCGACCGCGCAGAGCCTCGTGCTGATGGACGAGGTCGGCCGGGGGACGTCCACGTTCGACGGGTTGGCTCTCGCGTGGGCGATCGCGCGCCACCTGCTCGAGCGCAATCGCGCGCTGTCGCTGTTCGCCACCCACTACTTCGAGATGACCCGCATTTCACTAGAGTACAAGGAAGCGGCCAACGTGCACCTCGACGCGGTCGAGCACAAGGACACCATCGTTTTCCTGCACGCGGTGGAGGAAGGCCCCGCCTCGCAGAGCTACGGTTTGCAGGTGGCGGCGCTGGCCGGCGTGCCCAAGCCCGTGATCCGCACGGCGCGCAAATACCTCCAGATGCTCGAGGACGCGAGCCTGGCCCGCGGCGGGCAGAGCGACCTCTTCGTGGCCGCGCAGGCGCAGCCCGAGCCGGAGCCCGCCGTCGACCCGCTGCGCGCAACCTTCGACCAGGTGAACCCCGATGACTTGTCGCCCCGGGAGGCCCTTGAGCTGCTCTACCGCCTGAAGAAACTGTGATGCGGGGCACGAAATGAGATTCGCGCTCTTCGCGGCGCTGCTCGTCGCCGGATGCGCGAGCGCGCCACCTGCGACAGATCCGCAGGAACGGGGGTTCGCGCTGCTCGGAGATGTCCCCTATTCGCAAGCGCACGCAAACCTCCTCGATGCAATGATCGACCGGATCAACGGGCAACAGCCCGCGTTCGTCGTGCACCTGGGTGACATCACTGGCGGCAACGGCCCCTGCACCGACGAATGGTTCGAAGCGCGCGCCCGACAGTTCGCGCGATTTGCCGCGCCCTTCGTGCTCATCCCCGGCGACAACGAGTGGACCGACTGCCACCGCACCGGGCACGACCCGATGGAGCGGCTGGCCAAGATCCGCCAGTTGTTCCACTCCGGCAGCGTCGCGCTGCCGGAATTCGCGCGCCAGTCGGCCGCGCGCCCGGAACACGTGCGCTGGGTACGGGACGAGACGCTGTTCGTCGGCATTAACGTCCCGGGCAGCAACAACAACCTCGGCCGCACGCCGGCCATGGACGACGAGTACGCCGAACGCATGTTCGCCGTAGCGGCCTGGCTGCGCGCAGCGGAGCAACTCGCTTCGGCGCCGCGCATCCGCGCCCTCGTCGTGTTGATGCAGGGCAACCCGGAATTTGAAGGCCGGCCGCGGCTCACCCGCCAGCCCGACGGCTATGCCGGGTTGCGCAAGGGACTGGAGGAGACTGCGCGCCGGCTGGGCAAGCCCCTCATCGTCGCGCATGGCGACACGCACCGGTTCAAGCAGGATCGCCCGATTGCCGCCGTACCCAACCTTCTGCGCATCGAAACCGACGGATGGCCCTGGATGGGCTGGCTCCGGGTGCGGCTGCACCCCGGGGCGGCCGAGCCCGTGCTGGTGGAACGCACGCTCCACCCCTGAGCCCGGTTCTGGTGCCGCGCCGGCTGGCCCGCACCAACTAAGGGCGTCAGCACGCGCCCTTGGTGCAGCAGGGCCTCAGGGAACGCGTGGCATAGCGCTTGCGTAGCTCAGGGATTAATTCTCCACACACGAGGTTCGCCATGCTCCGCCGCGCCATCCCCTTTGCCCTTGCCCTCGCCGCGTTCGCCTCTGCGCCCGCCCACTCTCAAGGCACATTGCGCATCGCCATGACGGCCGGGGACATCCCGACCACGACCGGCATGCCGAACAACGGGTTCGAAGGAATGCGCTTCCTGGGGTTCCCGGTCTTCGAGGGCCTGATCCTTTGGGAGCTGTCCAAGGGCGACGCCCCCGCCGGCCTGCGGCCCGGCCTCGCGACGAGCTGGAAGCAGGACCCGAAAGACCCCACGACCTGGGTCTTCACGTTGCGCCGCGACGTGAAATTCCATGACGACTCGCCCTTCAATGCCGATGCGTTCGTGTGGAACATGGAACGCTACATGAACGACAAGTCGAAGCAGTTCGAACCGCAGGCCGCGGGCCTCACGCGCGCGCGCAACCCGTACATGAAGTCCTACCGGAAGATTGATGACTACACCGTCAGCGTGACCACAATCCGGCCGCTGTCCTACTTCCCGATGCTGATGGTCTGGCCGCTGATGACCAGCCCCGCCGCCTTCGAGAAAGCCGGCAACTGGAACGAGTACTCCAAGGCGCCCTCCGGCACGGGCCCGTTCAAGCTCGCGCGTTGGACGCCCCGGCAGAACGCCGAGCTCGAAAAGAACGGCGCGTACTGGGACAAGGCCCGCGTGCCGAAGCTCGACAAGATCGTGCTGCTGCCGATCCCCGAGGCCAACACGCGCACCGCGGCCCTGCGCTCGGGCCAAGTGGACTGGATCGAGGCCCCGGCCCCGGACGCGATCCCCAGCCTAAAGCAGGCCGGCTTCGTGCTGTCGACCAATTCGTACCCCCACTACTGGCCGTGGTCGCTCAACACTACCAGGGCCCCGTTCAGCGACATGCGCGTGCGCCAGGCGCTCAACTACTGCGTGGACCGTGACGCGGTGGTCAAGCTCGTCGGCGGCACGGCCGAGCCCTCAGTGGGCTACTTCTCCATGAAGCACCCCAACTTCGGCACGCCCTCCCAGCAGTACAAGTACGACCCGGCCAAGGCAAAACAACTCCTTGCCACGGCGGGCTTCCCAGAGGGCAAACGCATCCCGTTCAAGGTGATGATTTCCACCTCGGGCTCGGGCCAGATGCAGCCGCTGCCGATGAACGAACTCCTGCAGCAGCAGATCGCGGCCTGCGGCTTTGACGTGACCTTCGAGGTCGTCGAGTGGGGCCTCGTGCTGAACGCCTGGCGCAATGGCGCGCCGGGCAAGGAATCGCGCGGCGTGGACGGCCTTAACATTTCCAGCCCGTCGATCGACATCGCGACGATGGCGCGGTACCTCCTCTCGGGCAACGGCGGGCCGAACGGCGCCAACTGGGGCCACTTCAAGAGCGAGGCCTACGACCGCATCCTCAACCGCATCGAGACCAGCAACGAGCCCAGCGAACTCTCGCGCGGCACCACCCAGGCCCACCAGCTGATCGTCGACGAGGCGCCGTACCTCTTCGTCGTCCACGACCTGAACCCGATCATGTACTCGAAGAAAGTGAAAGGCTTCGTGCAGGCGCAGTCGTGGTTCCAGGACTACGTCAAGGTTTACATCGACGCCAAATAGGCGTCGATTCAACCTGCCGGAAGGCTCGGAACAGGGGAACCTGCGGTTCCCCCGTTACCCCCTCCCTAACGCCGCATCACTGGGTCAATCGAGAAGAGACTTCTTGACCATCGCGTGGATGCCCTTGAAGCCATCCACCAGTTGCGTCACGCGCAGGTCGCAGGCCAGGCTGCAGAACGTGTAGGCATCTTCCGGCGCCCAGCCTTTCAGTTCCACCAGCCACTTGATCATCTCGCGCAGCGCCTGCTTGGCCGCGTCATCGAGGTCGGGGTCGGTGCCCATCGAAATGTAATGCGTGGGCGTGACCGCGCGCGGGAAGGTCAGCGATTTTCCCTTGTGCAGGACCAGCTCGAACGTGCCGCTCATCGGCGTCTCGAGCGCCATGAGGTTCACCTCGCCATCGCCCTGCACCGCATGCCCGTCGCCGGCCGAGAACAGCGCGCCGTCAGCCCAGACCGGCAGGAACAGCGTGGTCCCCGCGACGAGTTCCTTGCAGTCGATGTTGCCGCCGAACTCGCGCGGCTCCACTGACGACACCGCGCCGTATTCGGGGCGCGGCGCGACGGCCATGATGCCGAAGAAGGGCCTGAGCGGGATCGTCGGGCCGAACGGCAGGGTCGCGGTCATCTTCTGCCGGTCCAGCGGGATCTGCAGGATGCGCAGCATCGGGAAATCCTCGGGCAGCGTGCCACGCAACGGCCGGATGCCGTTGTACGACCAGTCGACACGCAACTGCACGTCCTTGATGCGCACCTCGAGCGTGTCGCCACGCTGCGCGCCGCGCACGGCCACCGGCCCGGTAAGGATGTGCGGACCGAGGTAAGGCTTCACCTTTTCGTGGATCGCGCGGTGTTCCGGAAACAGGTCTGTCCGATGGCCGACCTCGCCGGGGGCGCCCGACAGGCAATGCAGCGTTACGGTATCGCCCGAGTCCACGGTCAGCTGCGGCTTCAGTTTTGCGTCGAAGTAGCCCCAGTGCACCGTATCGGGTCCCGCGCTCAGTTCATGCTGCTTCGCCATTTCAGTCCACCTTTGCCCCGGATTCCCGGATGACTTTAGCCCACTTCCGGGTCTCGCTGCGAATGTACGCGGAGAATTCCGCGCTGGAGTTCGCCGCAGGCTCGGCGCCGAGCTTCTGCAATTGCTCTCGCGTTTCCGCTGCGCCGAGCACGCGGACGATTTCCGCATTCAAGCGGCCGACGACCTCCGCCGGCGTGCCGGCCGGGGCCACCACGCCGTACCACGCGCTCACGTCGTAGCCGGCCAAGCCCGCTTCGGCCACCGTCGGGACCGCGGGAAGCACGGATGAGCGCTTGAGGGAAGTTACTGCGAGCGCCTTCAGCTTGCCGGCGCGCACGTGGCCGAGCACGACGGGCAAAGGCACGACCATGAGTTGCACCTGCCCGGACAGAAGGTCGGTCACGCCGGGGCCGCTTCCCTTGTACGGCACGTGCACCAGGTCGATCCCGGCCATCGACTTCAACAGCTCACCGCCCAGATGCTGGCCGGTGCCGTTGCCGGGAGACGCGTAGTGGATGCGCCCCGGCTGCGCCTTGGCAAGCAACACAAGCTCGGCTACCGAGTTCGCGGCCAGCCCGGGATTCGCCACCAGCAGGTTGGGGACCACCGCCGCGAGCGATACGGGCGCGAAATCCTTCACCGGATCGTAGGATAGCTTTGCGATCAGGCCGGGATTGATCGACAGGTTTCCGGCATTTCCCATCATCAACGTGTAGCCGTCGGGCGCCGCCTTGGCCGTCGCCTCGGCGGCCGCAATTCCGCCGCCCGCACCGGGCCGGTTCTCCACGACCACCGGCTGGCCCCAGGTTTCGGAAAGCTTCTGGCCGATCGCGCGCGAGACCGTATCGATGCCGTCACCGGCGGCACCGGCCACATACATGCGGATCGGCTTGGACGGATACGGCTGCGCACCCGCCTCAAGGCCGGCAAGCAACGCCACCAGCGCCACGACAACTCTGAACATGTTTATTTCCCTGTGTTGTTTGGGCTGCATCGTATCAGCTACCATCGCCCCTCCTCGATGCTATTGAGAACCCCGGATGCCACGCATTTTCCTCGCCTACGACCAGGCCGGCCTCGACGCGCAGTACAACAACCGCGTGCGATGGCCCGATTTCAAGGAGCATTTCGCCAACTGGCGCACCTGGAGCGAGGAGACCTGCAGGACGCTGCCCTGCCATCTGGATCTCGCCTTCGGGCCGGACCCGATGGAGAAACTCGACATCCTGCCGGCCGCGCCGGCGGCCGACGGACGCGGCGCCCCGCTCTACGTATTCATCCACGGTGGCTACTGGTATTCGCTCGACAAGGCCGACTACAGCTACGTGGCCGAGGGCTTTCGGCCGCACGGAATCGCGACGGCCGTGAACAACTTCGGCCTCGCGCCGGACACCACGATGGACGAGATCGTGCGGCAAAACCGCGCCGCACTGGCGTGGCTGTGGCGCAACGCGCGCACCTACGGCGTCGACCCTGACCGCATCTATGTCTGCGGGCATTCGGCCGGCGGGCACCTCGCGGTCATGCTGCTCGCCACCGACTGGCCGGCGTTCGGGCCCGGCCTGCCCGCGGGCCTAGTCAAGGGCGCCTGCTCGATTGGGGGATTGTTCGACATGGAGCCGATCCGCCTCTCCTACCTCAACAAGACGCTCAGGATGAGCCCCGAAGAGGCCAGCCGCAACGCGCCGCTGTTGCAGCGCTACCCGGTGAGCGCCCCGCTCTCGCTGGTGGTCGCCGTGGACGAGACGCCCGAATACCACCGCCAGTCGCAGGCCATGGCCGACCTGTGGCGCAAGCTCGGCTATCCTGTGGACCTGCTCGTGCCGGCGGGACTCAACCATTTCGACGTGGTGAACCAGCTGCGCGACCCGGCCTGCGAGCTGGTGAAAGTCCAGCTCGCGGAAATGAAAAAAGCGTTCAGGCAATAACCGCAGGAGGAGACCATGAAAAAATCAGCGCTGCTCGCAGCTTCTTTCCTCGCCCTCGCCGCCGCGACCGC
>JANNWA010000271.1:0-21813 GCA_031408275.1 Pseudomonadota bacterium | reverse complement strand
CGCCAACGCCGAGCGACTCGCTGCGAAGGCGCTGAAGGTGGTGGGCGGGGACGCCTCGGCGTTCCTGCGCACTGCGAACGAGCGGTTCGACGTGGTTTTCCTCGATCCCCCGTTCAGGCAGAATGTGCTCCCCGAAGTGCTCGCGCGCCTGCCCGGTGTGCTGAAGCCCGGTTCGCGCGTCTATCTCGAGTCGCCTGAACCGGTCGAGGTGGGTGGCGCATGGCGCGAGCTGAAGCGCAGCCGCGCGGGACAGGTAAGTTACCAATTGCTGGAGTGGAGCGATGATCGGAGCGGTCTACCCGGGGACGTTTGATCCCCTGACGCGCGGGCACGAGGACCTCGTGCGGCGTGCCTCGGTTTTATTCGGCACGGTCATCGTCGGCGTAGCGGACAGCCGCGCCAAGAAGCCTTTTTTCACGCTGACCGAGCGCGTAGACATCGCGCGCGAGGTGCTGGGAGACCTCCCCAACGTGAAGGTCGTGGGGTTCAGCGGGCTGCTGATCAACTTCATCCACGAGCACAACGCCCGCGTGATCATGCGGGGGCTGCGCGCGGTCTCGGATTTCGAATACGAATTTCAGCTTGCCGGGATGAATCGCAACCTCTACCCCGATGTGGAAACGGTGTTCCTGACGCCATCCGAGCAGCACATGTTCATCTCGGCCACACTGGTGCGCGAGATCGCGACGCTCGGCGGCGATGTGTCGAAGTTCGTCCATCCGCTGGTGCAGAAGAAGCTCAAGGAAAAAGTCACCGCGCTCGGCGGGTGAAGGGCTACTTCTGGCAGCTCGGGCAGTAGAAGGTCGCGCGCTGTCCCATGACTATGCGGCGGATCGGCGCGCCGCATTTCCTGCAGGGTTTGCCGGCCCGGTCGTACACCCAGTAGTTCTGCTGCATGTAGCCCGAGCTGCCGTCGCTGTGCACGAAATCGCGCAGGCTGGACCCGCCGGCGCGGATCGCCGACTTCAGGGTGTCCTTGATTTCGGCGACAAGCCTCGCGCTGCGTTCCTTCGATAACCGGTCGGCGCGGGTGCGTGGGTTGATCCCGGCGCGGAACAGGCTTTCGTTCGCGTAGATGTTGCCGACGCCGACCACCTTCTTCGCGTCCATGATGAAAAGCTTGATCGCCAAGCGATGGCCGCGCGAAAGCGTGTACAGGTGTCCCGCGTTGAACGCGGCGGACAAGGGCTCCACGCCGAGGCCCACGAGCAGTTTGTGGCTCAGGACATCGACGCCAGTCCAGAGGACCGCGCCAAACCGGCGCGGATCACGCAGGCGCAGCACCTTGCCGCCCGCCCTGAGGTCGAAATGGTCGTGTTTCCCGGGCGGGGTGCCGGGCTCGAGGATCCGCAGGCTGCCCGACATGCCCAGGTGCAGTATCAGGTGGCCGGTGCCGCAGTCGACGAGGATGTACTTTGCGCGCCGCTTGACCGACACGATCTTCAGTCCTGTCAGCGCGCTGACTTCGGCCGGTATGCGCCAGCGCAGGCGCGGCTCGCGAACCTCGACTCCGGCAATGATCCGGCCGGTCAGGTGCGGGGCGATGCCGCGGCGGGTGATCTCGACTTCGGGGAGTTCGGGCATGTTTTGGAACCTGCGAACTTTATGGGTGCGCCCAGGGTCGAAAGGAGCGGTTTGAACCGGCCGCGCGGATGTCTTCATCCGGAAGTGCCCGCAGTCGTATCCGCAGTTGTGCCTTGTGCGGAGCGGCGAATATACCTAATATGCCCCGTGACCGACAGCGCCCGCCGCGCCCATCCCCGCCCCGTGTTCTTCCGACTCCTTCAGGATTCTCGCGTTTCTCCGAAGCCGGCCTTCAGGCTGGCCCTGGCTGCGTTCGCCTTCGCATTTGCCGCCACCGCGCTCGGCCAGTCGAACGCCAACGAAGACGACGATGACGACGATACGCCGCCCGCACCGAGCGTATCCGCGGCGAAGAAGAAGGACGCCGTCGTCCTCCCCATGCAGGAACTCACCGAGCCGATCCTGCTGGGCCTGCTGGTGGCGGAAATCGCGGCCCAGAGGAACAGCGCGGGCTTCTCGGCGCAGACCTACGTGGACCTCGCCAAGCGCACCCGCGACCCGCGCGTGGCGCGCCGCGCGGCGGAAGTGTCGAATTACGCACGGCAGCCCGGCCTTGCGCTCGAGGCCGCCAGGATCTGGTACGAAACCGAGCCCGGCTCGGTGCAGGCGCTGCAGACGCTCAGCGGGTTGCTCATCAACGCGCGGCGCGTCGAGGAAGCCGAGCCCTACCTCGTCAAGCTGTTTGCCGCCGACGAAGCCTCGGCGAAGAGCGGGTTCATGCAGATCAACCGGTTCCTGACGCCGAATCCCGACCGCGCCACCAACCTTGCGGTCATACGCAAGCTTGCGGCGGGATACCCCAATCTGGCGCAGGCCCACTTCGCGGTCGCGCAGGCGGCAGCCGGGGTCGGCGACGAAGCACTGGCGCTGGAGGAGATCCGCCGCGCGGGCCAGTTGCGGCCGGAGTGGGACCTCGCCGCGATCTTCGAGGCGCAACTCCTGCAGGCAAAGGCGCCCGCCGAAGCGCAGGCGCGCATGGCGGGCTACCTGCAGAAATTTCCCGGGTCGCGCGAGGCCGGACTCAATTACGCGCGGCTGCTGGTGCTCGACAAGAAGCTTCCCGAGGCGCGCGCGCAGTTCCAGTCCCTGCTCGCGGCGTTTCCGGACAACACCGACGTGCTGTACTCGGTCGCTTTGCTGTCCGTCCAGCTCAAGGATTACGATGCCGGCGAGGCTTACCTCACGCGGCTGCTGCAGACGCGCTTTCGCGACAAGGACGGCGTGCGATTCACGCTGGGCCAGCTTGCGGAGGAGAAAAAAGACCTCGCTGGCGCGCTCAAGTGGTATTCGCAGGTCGACTCGGGCGACCAGTTCGTTGCCTCGCGCCTGCGCTACGCGATGATCCTGTCCAAGCAGGGCAAGATCGCGGAGGCCCGCGAGTACCTGCGCAAGGTCGACGCCGGCAGCCAGCAGGTGCAGTTGCAAATCGGCGAGGCGCAGCTGCTGCGCGACGCCAACCAGAACGCGGAGGCCTTCAAGGTGCTCAGCGAGGCGCTCGCGGCGCAGCCTGACCAGCCTGACCTCCTCTACGACCACGCCCTGACCGCGGAGAAGCTCGAGCGCCACGACATCCTCGAATCCAACCTCACCAGGCTCATCAAGATCCGGCCCGATCACGCGCACGCGTACAACGCGCTCGGTTACTCGTTTGCGGATCGCAATGTGCGGCTCGACGAGGCGAAGAAGCTCATCGAGAAAGCCATGCTGCTCGCGCCCGAGGACCTCTTCATCGTCGACAGCATGGGCTGGACCTACTACCGCATGGGCGACTATCCGCGCGCGATCGAGTACCTGCGCCGCGCCTGGAACGGCCGGCCCGACGGTGAGATCGGCGCGCACCTGGGCGAAGTCCTCTGGGTGACCGGCCAGCGCGAGGAAGCCGAGCGCATCTGGCAGGAAGCCGTGAAGAACGCGCCCGAAAACGAAGCGCTGCAGAAGACCATCAAGCGCTTCAAGCCCTGACGCGGCCCGCGTCATCCCGTTCGTGACGCCCGTCGCCCGCGCTTTCGCACTACTTGCGGCGCTCGCCTTGTCCGCCTGCGCCGAACTCGAGCGCGTCGGGCCGCAGGAGGACGTCGAGTTCGAGCTTGCCGGCCGAATCGCGGTGCGCTACCGGGAGGAGGCCGCCAGCGGCAACGTTGCCTGGCGGCACGCGCGCGATACCGACGAACTGCTGATCACCTCGCCCGTGGGTTCGGTCGTGGCGCGGCTGGTGCGCGACGATACCGGGTTCTTGCTCACCACATCCGACAAGCGCGAGCTCAGGGCAGACGATGCCGAGGCGCTGACCGAGCAGGCGCTGGGTTTTCGGCTGCCGCTCGCCGGGCTGGCAGACTGGGTGCGCGCAAGGCCCGTGGCCGGACAGCCCGCCGTACTTGTTCGTGACGCGCAGGGCCGCCCCGCCTCGCTCGAGCAGAGCGGATGGCGTATCGAGTACCAGGAGACCCGCGCAGACGGGCTGCCGACGCGGCTCAAGCTGAGCTACCCGGGTATCGACTTGCGCCTGGCCATCCACGAATGGAAAGCCGCGCGCTGATGGACTGGTATCCAGCGCCCGCCAAGCTAAATCTCTTCCTGCATGTGCTTGGCCGCAGGGAAGACGGCTATCACCTGCTGCAGACCGTTTTCCGGCTGATCGACCGGTCGGACAACGTGGGGATAGCGGTCACGCACGCCGGCGTCATCCGCCGCGTCGACGAGACCCCCGGCGTCGATCCGGAGTCGGACCTCTGCATGCGTGCGGCCCGGTTGCTGCGCGAATGCGCCCTCGGGAAGCTGGGTACCACCGCCGCAGAAGCACTCGGGGCGGACATCGGGCTGCAGAAGAACTTGCCGATCGGCGGCGGCCTAGGCGGCGGATCCTCGGACGCAGCCACCGTGCTGCTGGTCCTGAACCGCCTCTGGAAGCTGAATCTGGGCCGCGCCGAACTCATGCGGCTGGGCCTGGCGCTCGGGGCCGATGTCCCGGTATTCCTGTTCGGCGAGAACGCCTTGGGCGAAGGCGTGGGCGAGCGCCTGACGGCGATTGCGCTGCCCCCCGCCTGGTATCTGGTCCTTGTTCCGCAAGTCTCGGTATCCACAAAAGAAATCTTCTCCTCAGGCGCGTTGACACGGGATACCAAACCGCTCAAAATGCTGCCCTTTTTGCCGGGTTCGGGGAAGAACGACCTGCAGCCGGTCGCCACAGCCCTATACCCTGAGATAGCCGCGCACCTGGAATGGCTTTCAAGACATGGGAGTGCGCGCATGACGGGCTCCGGAGCGTGCGTCTTCGCGGGGTTCGGTACCGAGGCCGAAGCGAAGTCGGTCGAGGCGCGGTTGCAGGGCGGCATGCGGGGCTTCACCGCCCGCGGGCTCGACCGGCACCCGCTTCGCGACTGGGCTGCGTGTGAGTGATTTTTGCGGCAGGCGCGCGGTAAGCGCGCAGTAGATCGAAGCAGGCTGAAGCACAGACAATTGGGGAGTCGCCAAGCTGGTTAAGGCACCGGATTTTGATTCCGGCATGCGAAGGTTCGAATCCTTCCTCCCCAGCCACGAATGATTGCGCGCCGCAGGGTTGCGGCGCGAAGGACAAGTTGAGGCTATGGCGAACCTAGTCCCGGCGCGAGCGCTGGATCGCTTGATGGTGTTCACGGGCAACGCCAATCCGCGGCTGGCCCAGGACGTCGTCAGGCACCTGAACATCGGCGTCGGCCGGGCGTCGGTGGGCAAGTTCTCCGACGGCGAGGTGATGGTCGAGCTGATGGAGAACGTCCGCGGCAAGGACGTGTTCGTGCTGCAGCCGACGTGCATGCCGACCAACGACAACCTCATGGAACTGATGGTGATGGTCGACGCGCTCAAACGCTCGTCCGCCGCCCGCGTGACCGCCGCTATTCCCTACTTCGGCTACGGGCGGCAGGACCGCCGGCCGCGCTCGGCGCGCGTCGCGATCAGTGCCAAGGTCGTGGCCAACATGCTGACCGCCGTCGGCGTGGCGCGCGTGCTGACCATGGACCTGCACGCGGACCAGATCCAGGGATTCTTCGACATTCCCGTCGATAACATCTACGCGGCGCCGGTGTTGCTCGGCGACGTATGGAAGCAGCGCTACGAGAACGTCATCGTGGTGTCGCCGGATGTGGGCGGCGTGGTGCGCGCGAGAGCCCTGGCCAAGCGCCTGGAGTCGGACCTGGCGATCATCGACAAGCGCCGGCCCAAGGCCAACATGTCCGAGGTGATGAACATCATCGGCGAGGTCGATGGCCGCACCTGCGTGATCATGGACGACATGGTCGACACGGCGGGCACGCTTTGCAAGGCCGCGCAGGTGCTGAAGAAAGAGGGCGCCACCAAGGTGGTGGCGTATTGCACGCACGCCGTGCTTTCGGGCGGCGCGGTCGGGCGGATCGCGGAGTCCGACATAGACGAGCTGGTGGTGACGGATACGATCCCCTTGCGCCCGGACGCGCTGGCCTGCGGCAAGATCCGCCAGCTGTCGGTGGCGGGCCTGCTGGCCGAGACGATTCTGCGGATATTCAGCGAGGACTCGGTCAGCTCGCTGTTTGTCGAATAGATGCGAGTGGAATGACAGTACGGCGTACCGAGCTTTTTTAAGGGGGTGCGGGGGGGATTCCCCCCGCGTCCTTTCATCAGCGTGTGCCTGGTCGCGGGTCGCGCAATTTTAGGAGCAGTCATGAAAATCGAAGTCAGCGCGAAAAAGCGCGAGTTGCAAGGAACGGGTGCGAGCCGCCGCCTGCGCAATGCCGCGAAAGTACCCGGCATCGTGTACGGTGGGACTACGGATCCTATGGCAATCGAGCTCGACCACAAGGACCTTGCGATGAACCTGTCGCGCGAAGCCTTCCACGCGTCGATCCTGACGCTGGACGTCGAGGGCAGGAAGGAGCAGGTGCTGCTGCGCGCCTTCAACATGCACCCTTTCAAGCTGCAGGTGCAGCACATCGACTTCCAGCGCGTCTCCAAGGACCGCAAGATCCACATGAAGGTGCCGCTGCACTTCGTCAACGCCGAGCAGTCCCAGGCGGTGAAAGAACAAGGCGGCGTCGTCAGCCACGTGCTCAACGAACTCAACATCACCTGCCTGCCGGACGACCTGCCCGAGTTCATCGAGATCGACCTGTCGAAGGCCACCGTCGGCTACTCGGTGCATGCGCGCGAGATCACGCTGCCCAAGGGTGTCGAGGCCGTGCTGCACAGGAAGGAAAACCCCGTGGTCGTGTCCGTGCTCGTGCCGCAGCTCGCGGTGGTCGAGGAAGAGACGACTTCCGCTGCACCCGCAGCGGCCGACGTGCCGGCCAGCAAGCAGGCCGAGCCCGCCAAGGACGGCGACAAGGCAGCCGATGCCAAGGGCGGCGCGAAACCCGCGGCCGGTGCGAAAGCTGCTGGCGGCGACAAGAAAAAATAGGTTCTTCGTTCAACACTGCAAGCTCAAGGGCGGCCGGCTGAATACACCGGCCGCCTTTTCTTTTTGACCTATGGCAATTCGACTGATCGTCGGGCTCGGCAATCCGGGCAAGGAGCACGAAGGCACGCGGCACAACGCGGGCTACCGGCTGCTCGAACGGTTCGCGGCCGCGCAGCGAATAGCCCTGCGCAAGGAGGCGAAGTACCACGGCATCGCCGGTCGCGACGAGGCTTCCGGCGCATGGCTCCTGATGCCGACCACCTACATGAACCTTTCGGGCAAGTCGGTCGGCGCGCTGGCGGGATTCTTCAAGCTCGCGCCGGCGGAAATCCTCGTTGCGCACGACGAACTCGACTTCCTGCCCGGTGTAGTCAAGATGAAGCTCGGCGGCGGCGTGGGCGGACACAACGGTCTCAAGGACATTTCCGCCCACCTCGGCAGCAACGATTACTGGCGCTTGCGCATCGGCATCGGCCACCCCGGCGACCGCGACGTGGTCGCCGACTACGTGCTCAGCAAGCCGTCGCCGCTCGACCGCGCGGCCATCGAGGAAACCCTGGACCGGGCCCTCGAAATCCTGCCGCTCGCCATCGCGGGCGACGTGGAGCGCGCGATGCACAAGCTGCACACCAAACCCAAACCCCCGAAAGAACCCCCAGTGAAGGAGCTCCCGTGAGCCTCAAATGCGGCATCGTAGGACTGCCCAACGTCGTCAAGTCCAAGCTTTTCAACTCTCTGACCAAAGAGGGCAACGCGGCGTAGATCTATCCCTTCTTCTCGATAGTGCCCAACGTCGGCATCGTCGAGGTCCCCGATCCGCGCCTCGGCAAGCTCGCTGAGATCGTCAAGCCGCAGAAAGTGCTGCCCGCAGTGTGCGAGTTCGTCGACATTGCCGGCCTGGTGGCGGGGGCGTCCAAGGGCGAGGGCCTTGGCAACCAGTTCCTCGCCAACATTCGCGAGACCGACGCGATCGCGCACGTGGTGCGGTGTTTTGAAGACGAGAACGTCATCCACGTCGCGGGCAAGGTGGATCCGGTGTCCGACATCGAGACCATCAACACCGAGCTCGCGCTGGCCGACCTCGCAACGGTCGAAAAGCAGTTGTCGAAGAACGTGAAGCTCGCCAAGACCGGCGGCGACAAGGAGGCGCAGCGCCTCGTCGCGGTGCTGGAAAAGGTGCAGAAGGCGCTCGACCAGGGCCTGCCCGCGCGCACCGTCGACCTCGCCAAGGAGGAGCTGGTGGTCATCAAGCCGCTGTTCCTGCTCACCATGAAGCCGACCATGTACGTGGCCAACGTCGACGAGAAGGGGTTCCACGACAACCCGCTGCTTGACGCCGTCGAGGCGTACGCCAAGAAGGAAGGGGCCCCGGTGGTCGCTATCTGCGCGGCGCTCGAATCGCAGATGGCGGAGCTCGAGGACGAGGAAAAGCAGATTTTCCTCGAGGACCTGGGGCTGCACGAACCCGGCCTCAACCGCGTGATCCGGGCCGGCTACACCCTCATGGGCCTGCAGACCTACTTCACTGCCGGCGTGAAGGAAGTGCGCGCCTGGACCGTGGCCATCGGTGCTACCGCCCCGCAGGCGGCCGGCGTGATCCACACCGACTTCGAGCACGGGTTCATCCGCGCGGAAGTCATTGCATATCCCGATTTCATCGCCGGCAAGGGCGAACACGGCGCGAAGGAGGCCGGCAAGATGCGGGTCGAGGGCAAGGAGTACGTGGTGCATGACGGGGATGTCATGCACTTTAGATTCAACGTCTGAGCAAAAACAAGAACCAACCCAGGCCGCCGCGAGCGGCGGAGGAAGGGGGCTCAGGAGGTCGGAGGGGGAGATCCGGTCAGTCCTTCATGCTGCCCAAACGCAGCATGAGCGTCAGCGAATGCGTCGGCGAGGGCTGAAACCCGTAGTGCTCGTAGAACTGCCTGGCCTTCTCGTGAAGGGCATGCACGAGAAGGGCTCTGTCGCCCGCGTTCTGCGATACGGCCACCGCGCGATTGACCGCGTCCTGGAGCAAGGCGGCGCCCAAGTGCAATCCCTGCGTCCTGCGATCGACCGCGAGCCGGGCGAGAACCATGACAGGAACCGGATCAGGCATGTTGCGTCGCACGCCGCTCGTTGCGAGTTGGTGCGATACGGCGCCGGCCGCCATGGCGTAGTAACCGTGGACGCGGCCGCCCTCGTCGGTCACGACGAAGGTGCGGCTTGCACCGCTTGACTGGTTGGGCAATGCCCTGCGCTTGAGCCAGTCATCGAGCACGGCCTCGCCGCACTCGAACTCATCCAGCCGATGTGCAGCCGCCAAGGGCTCCGGCGGACCGAGTTGCAAGCTCAGGCCTTCGCGGTCTTCCTGCCCCAGGGCGCCTTGACCGCCATGAGGCGCTCAAGGCCCGGACTACGCGTGGGCGGCGCGTCGAGCAGCTTCGCGAACTGCCGGAACTTCTCGGGATCCAATTTGAAAAAAACCTGATCGAGCAGTACCGACTGAGCCTTGTCGCAGGCGGCTTCGAGCATGAAGTCGGAGCGGTTCTTGCCGAGCAGTTGCGCGGCCTGATCGATCAGCTCCCGCTGCTCGGGGCGTGCCCGCAGGTTGATGGCGGCGTCGCGCATGGGTTTCTCCGGGTCCGTACACACAATAGATATACAAATGGTACGATGCTGTATAGCGATTGTCAACACACGGCCCGCCCGGGGCTCAGGCCGTCAGCAGGATCTTGCCGATATGCTGGCTGGATTCCATCAGCCGGTGCGCTTCGGCCGCTTCGGCCAGCGGGAAAGTCCGGTGCACCACGACCTTGATCGCACCGAACTCGATCAGAGGCCAGATGCGAGTAGTTAGGTTTTGCGCGATCGCCGCCTTGAAGGCGACCGGACGGGGGCGCAGTGACGAACCCGTTATCGTGAGCCGCCTGCGCATCAGGTCCGAGAAATTCACCGGGCCACTCGCGCCGCCCAGCGTCGCGATCAGCACGAGGCGCCCGTCCAGGGCGAGGCAGTCGAGTTCCCGCTGTACGTAGCTTCCGGCCACCATGTCGAGCGCCACGTCCACGCCCTTGCCGCCGGTGAGTTCCTTCACCACCGCGACAAAGTCTTCCGTCTTGTAGTTGATCGCCCGGTCGGCGCCGAGGTTCTCGCAGGCCGCGCACTTCTCCGCGCTGCCAGCCGTCGCGTAGACGGTGTGCCCCAAGGCTTTCGCCATCTGGATCGCGGTGACGCCGATGCCGGAGCTGCCGCCCTGGACCAGCAGCGACTCGCCGGGCGCCAGCCGAGCACGGTCCCAGACGTTGCTCCATACGGTCATGAAAGTCTCGGGCAATGCCCCGCCTTCGACGACGGTCAGCCCCTTTGGGATGCGCATGCAGTTCGCCGCGGGCGCAGCGCAGTACTCCGCGTAGCCGCCGCCAGCCACCAGTGCGCAGAGTTCGTCTCCCACCTTCCACTGGGTGACGCCCGCGCCGAGCGCCGCCACGGTGCCCGAGACCTCCATGCCGAGGATGTCCGGCGCGCCGGGCGGCACGGGGTAGTTGCCCTTGCGCTGCGAGGTGTCGGCGCGGTTCACGCCTGCGGCCGACACCTGGATGAGCACCTGGCCTTCGGCCGGCTGGGGCAGGGCGCGCTCCCCGAGCTTCAGGACTTCGGGGCCGCCGGGGGCGGAGATCTCGATGCAGCGCATGGTCTTCGGGAAGGTCATTGCAATTGCCCGGTCTTGGGAGGCGAGCATCTTAATCGAGCTTGCGGCAAGATGGCGGCATGAAACTCAAGATGAACCAGAACTCCCTGTTCGCGATCCTGCTGCGCTCGCCGTGGTGGGTCAGCGGTGGCATCTCCGCGACGCTGTTCACGGCGGCGCGCCTCGTCCTGCCGGAGCAGTACGCGCCTTACGCCTTCTTCGTGGCGCTGCCGTTCTTCGTCATCGCGGTCTATGTAAGCTGGCAGGCGCTGCGCGCGCCGAGCGAAAGCACGATCGCCGGAACGATGGAGGCCCTGCGGGCCATGACATGGAACGATTTCTCGGCTGCGGTCGAAGCGGCCTACCAGGGCAATGGGTACACCGTGACGCGCATCGCTGCTGCCGGCGCAGACTTCGAACTCGCCAAGAGCGGACGCACGACGCTGGTGAGCTGCAAGCGCTGGAAGGTCGCGCGCACGGGCATCGAGCCGCTGCGCGAACTCGATGCCGCCAAGGCGGCGCGCGAAGCGCACGAGGCCGTTTACATCGCTACCGGTGAGGTGACCGGGAACGCGCGCAGCTACGCGGGGGAGAAGAAAATCCAGGTGCTCGAGGATGCGGAACTGATGAAGCTGGTGCGGGGATGGCTGCCTAAATGCTGAACTTTTTGTTATAAAAATCCAGTCCGGAGGCTGTTATCCCGTCAGTTTGTGTATCGATACCGGTACATCTACCCTTGGATCGGCGCATCCAGGACCGGCACGGCCGCGACCAGTTGCCGCGTGTAAGGATGCGTCGGCGCCGCAAGCACTGCCTCGGCCGGGCCGGTTTCCACGATTATCCCGTGCTGCATCACCGCGACCCGGTCGGCGAAGTGCCGCGCGATCGAGATGTCGTGCGTGATCATCAGGTAAGCCACGCCGCGCGCGGCCTTGATGTCGAGCAGCAGGTTCAGGATCTGGCCGCGTATCGACACGTCGGCGCCCGAGAGCGGTTCGTCCGCGATGATGAGGCGGGGGTTCATGGCGAGCGCTCTCGCCACCGCGAGGCGCTGGCGCTGGCCGCCCGAAAGCTCGTGCGGGAAGCGCGGCAGGTAGTCGCTGCCCGGGCTGAGGCCCACGCTGTCCAGCAGCTCGGCGCTGCGCTCATCCGTCGAGCCCGCCTGCCCGCGCAGTGCCTGCGCCATGAGTTCCCGTGCGGAGCGGCGCGGGTTCAGCGAAGACGAGGCATCCTGGAAGATCGGCTGCATTGCGACGCGCGCACGGCGGAATTCCTCGGGCGACAGCTCGCCGAGCGCCTTGCCCTCGAGCACCACGCGCCCGCTGTCCGGCGCGAGCAATCCGAGCGCTATGCGCCCGAGCGTGGACTTGCCGGAGCCGCTCTCGCCGACCAGCGCGACCGTCTCCCCCCGGGCCACGGTGAGGCTGACGTTGATCACCGCCTTGACCGGGGATCCGCCGGAGCGGCGGAAGGTCTTCGAGACGTTGTCGAGGATGAGGATCGGGTCGCTCATGTCCGCGTCCATTCCGGCCTGTGCGCCCAGCATCGCACTTCCTGCGCGCCGGCGTTCCTTGCAGGGCCCGGTGCGGGCATTTCCTTTGAGCACTCGGCGCGGACCACGGGGCAGCGGGGTGCGAACGGGCACCCCGGTGGGAGTTCAGACAGGTTCGGCGGATCGCCGGCAATGGTCGCAAAGCGCCCCTCTGCGTTGCGCGCCGCTCGCGCCGCCTTCAGGAGCCCTACCGTGTACGGATGCGCCGGCCGGCCAAAAACATCCGCGGCCTTGCCCCACTCGACGGTGTGCCCGGCGTACATGACGTAGATGCGCTCGCACGCCGAGGCGACGATGCCGAGGTCGTGGCTGATCAGCAGCAGCGCCATGCCGAGGCGCTCCCGCAGCTCGCGGATGAGCGCGAGGATCTCCGCCTGTGTCGTCACGTCGAGCGCGGTCGTCGGTTCGTCGGCGACCAGCAGCTTCGGCCCGCAGCCGAGCGCCACCGCGAGCAGCGCGCGCTGGCGCATGCCCCCCGAGAGCTCGTGCGGGTAGGCGTCTACCGCGACCGCGGGCAGCTTCACCAGCGACAGCAACTCAGCCACGCGCGCTTCGAGCGGCAGCCGGGGCGCATGCAGCCGCACGCTCTCCGCGATCTGCCTGCCCACGCGCATCACCGGGTTCAGGTAGGAGAGCGGGTCCTGGAACACCATGGCCACGGGGTTGCCGCGTATCGCCTGCCACTGGTCCTCCGAAAATCGCGTCACGTCCTGGCCGTCGATCGCCATGCGGCCCGACTCTATGCGCGCGATCTTCGCGGGAATCAGGCCGAGCGTTGCGCGAGCGAGAGTCGACTTGCCGGAGCCCGATTCACCCACCAGTCCCACCGCCTCGCCTTCGGCCACGTGCAGCGTCGCGCCGTTCATCGCATAGGCCACGGTGCCGCGCGTGCGGTACGCGAGGCGCAGTGAATCGATTTCGAGGATGTTGTGCGCCATGGGGTTGCTGCGGGGTTACCGCGTCACCGTGCGCGGGTTCAGGGCCGAACCCACCGCGTCGCCCAGCAGGTTGAACGCCAGCACCGTGAGGAAGATCGCCAGGCCCGGGAACACCGACATCCACCAGGCGTTGAAGAGAAACCGCTGCCCGGCGTTCAGCATGCGGCCCCAGCTGATGATGTCCGCCGAAGACAGCCCCAGGAAGCTGAGCGAAGCCTCCAGCAGGATGGCCTGCGCGACGACCAGCGTCCCGGCCGCCAGCACCGGCCCGATGGCGTTGGGCACGACCTCGGTGGCGAGGATCTCCCACTCGCGCATGCCCAGGCACCGCACCGCGTCGACGAATTCCAGCTGCTTGATGCGCATCACCTCCCCCCGCGTGATGCGCGCGATCTGCGGCCAGGCGAGCAGCACGATCACCGCGACTACTTGGGTCAGGCCCGTGCCCGACAGCGCGACGATTACCGCCGCGAGGATGAAGCTCGGAACCACCTGGAACATTTCCGAGATGCGCATGACCACGAGGTCCAGCCATCCACCCCAGAACCCGGCGGCCGCGCCCAGCAGCACGCCGAGCAGCGTCGCGCCGGCCGCGGCGCTGATGCCCACGGCGAGCGACACTTGCGACCCGCACAGAATGCCGAGCAGCATGTCGCGGCCGAGTTCGTCGGTGCCGAAGAGGTGCCCGGGCGAGGGCGCGACCATCGCATGGTCGGAAATCTGGTGCGGGTCGAGGCCCGGCCAAAGGAAAGTGGTCGCGGCCACCAGCGCCAGCACGATGACATACGCGCCCGAAGCGAGCCCGGCCCGGTAGGCGAAGAATCGCTGCCAGAACCTACGCATGCTTTCCGTAGCTCGAACGCACGCGCGGGTCGAGCGCAGCGTAGAGGATGTCGGTAATCAGGTTCGCGATCACCACCGCGATCGATGCGACGAGGAAGATCCCGAGGAGCACCGGGTAGTCACGGTTGCCGATCGAGGTGATGAAGAGGTTGCCCAGGCCCGGCCACGCGAACACCGTCTCGACGAGGATCGCCCCGGTGAGCGAATGGCCGAAGTTGTAGCCGATCACCGTGACCACCGGGATCATCGCGTTGGGCAGCACATGCTGCCAGAGCACCGCGCGGCGGCCGAGGCCCTTGGCGCGGGCCGTCAGGACGAAATCCTGGGACAGGGCCTCGAGCACGCTGGCGCGGGCCACGCGCGCGACGATGGCCACGTAGAAGATCGTGATGCTGAACACCGGCAGCACCATGTGCCACAACACGTCCCTGGCCCACGCCCAGCCCGCCAGCGACTGGCGCGCCGATACCATCCCCTGCGCCGGCAGCCAGGGCAGCTGGATCGCGAACGCGATCACGAGGATCTGGCCCAGCCAGAAGATCGGGATCGAGAACCCGACGACGCTGAGCGCGGTGATGCCGCTGTCGAAAAAGCCGCCGGCCCGCGGCGCGGCCGCCAGCGCCATCGCCACCCCGAGGATCGCCGCGAAGGTGAGCGCCGGGATCATGATGAGCAGCGTGAACCGGGCGCGGTCGAGCACCAGGTCCAGCACGGGCTGGCGGTTGGAAAAGGAAAACCCGAGGTTGCCCTGAGCGAGGTTGGCAAGGTACAGCCACAACTGCGTCGACAGGGGCTGGTCGAGGCCGAAGTCCTTGCGCACCTGCTCGATATAGCCGGGCGGCGTCGGGAAATCGCCCACCAGCGCCTGGATCGGGTCGCCCGGCACGACATGGATGATGAGGAAGGTCGCCACCACGATCGCGATGACGACCGGCCCGGCCCACGCGAGCCGCGCGAGGACGTAACGGCCCATCAGGCGGCGATCGTCACGCGGCGCGACGAGAAGGAACGCGCGTCATGCCGCGCGGTGGGTCGCTTGCGTTTCCGGCACCAGCAGCCGGATCACGTCGCGGAAATCCTTCACCGACTCGAGGCTGGCGATGCAGTCGATGAGTTCCTTTGCGCGCGCCGCGCCGAGCGCCGGGATGAGCAAAGAATCGACCTTGATCCGCAGTTCCTCGTCCGTCAGCGGCCGTTCGGGAGCACCCTTGGCGAACTTGATGTGTCGCTCGATGCGGCGCCCATCCGATAGGACCAGTTCGAGCGGCGGGTATTCGCCGGGTTTCACGACCCGGTCGGCAAGTACCTTGGTGGCACGCATCAGGCGCTGCACTTCCGGTTCTCCAGTCCGCAGCTGAATGAACTGGTCGAGCGTCCCGCGGCCGCTGGTGGCGCCGACCGCCAGCGCGTACTGGATGCTGAACTGCGCGTCGAGCATGCCGCCGATCTCCATCCGGTCGAACTGCAGGCGGTACTGGTCGTTGCCGTGCACGACCATGCCGGCGATCTTCGTGCTGTCGATGCCGAGTTCGGGCATCAGCTCGAGCAACGCGTCCTGGCAGGCATGCAGCCCGCGGCAGCACGCATAGGGTTTCATTCCCGATCGCACGATGCCGAACACCTTGCCGAGATCCGCCAGCGTCGCCTCGGGCCTGGCGATCCCCTTGGCATAGGTGGAGTAGAAGCCGCCCCACTTGGCTTCGAGCACCTGGCGCGGGCCGGTCATGCCGGCTTGGGCTAGCAGCGCCGCGGACAGGCCGGTCTCCGAGGCCTTGCCCGGATGGAACCGCTTGGTCATCGCACCGTCTGCGAGGAAGGCCCAGATGCCGCCGGTGAATGTGCCGGCAACGCCGAGCGCGTCGGCAAAGCGTTCCTTGTCCAGGCCAAGCAGCTTTGCGCTTGCCGCCGCCGCGCCGAAACTGCCGCAGATGCCGGTCGAATGCCAGCCGAGGTCGTTGACCGGTCGGTAGCCGCCGGCGCCCTCGAGCGTCCGGGCGGCGAGGTCGTACCCAGCGAGGAGCGCCGTGATCGCGTCCCTGCCGCTGAACGCGAGGCGCCCGGCCAGCGCGCACAGCGCCGGCGTGACGACCGCGCCCGAGTGCCCGCAGCCGCCGAAATCGTCGAGCTCCAACGCGTGCGCCGCGGTGCCGTTCACCATCGCGGCCATGGGTGCCGGTAGCGTTTCCCTGCGGCCCCAGAGCGCGGCCGACCCCGAAGTGGCCTCGACCGAGGATTGGGCGGCAGCCAGCGCCGCATCCACCACATCGGTATTGGCGCCCGCGATGCCCGCGGCGAGCGTATCGATCAGGAAGCGCTTGGCCAGGCGCACCGCTTCGGGTGGCATGTCCTCGTAGCGCGCGGCCGACCAGTAGTCGGAGAGCGCTTCGGTCAGCGTTGCCGGGCCACTCATTTCCTCAGCCAGGCCCGGTTCCACCATTGGTACGCGGCCGCCTGCCACATGCCGCGCAGGTTCTCGGCGGCGGCGCCCATCTGCGCCTGCTGGTGGACGACGAGCGTGGGCTGGTCGCGGGCGAGGATCTCCTGCACCTGGAAATAGAACTTCGCGCGGGAGGCCTGGTCGGGGGCGTCGCGCCCCTTGTCGAACAGTTCGTCCACCTGCGGGTTGGAATAGCCGCTCGCATTGTTGAAGTTGGTGCCCTTCTTGATGGAAGCCGAATGGTAGGCGCGCGAGATGCCGAGCGCGGGGTCGCCCGAGGTGGAGTAGTTCTGCAGCGTCGCGTCGAAATCGTAGTCGGCGTAGACCTTCTTCAGCACCACGGGGCGCTCGGCGCCCTCGAGCGAGACCTTGACTCCCGCCGCCTGCCAGAAGCGCTGGATCGCCTGGGCCCACGAGGTGTACTCGCCGCGGCCCGGGTCGAAGGACAGGCGCAGCGTGAAGCGGGTGCCGTCAGGCCCGCGCTTGTATCCGGCCTCGTCGAGCAGGGCCTCGGCGCGCGCCTTGTCGTGCGGATACATCTTCTCGAAATTCACCGCAGGGTTGTAGGCCCAGGGGATGCGCGTGTCGATCGCGCTGGTGCCCGCCTGGCCACTGCCGAGGAACACGTTCTTGAGGATGTAATTGCGGTCGAGCGCGACCAGTAGCGCCTGCCGCACCTTCACGTTGTCCAGCGGCGGCTTGCGGGTGTTGAGGATGATGATGTCGTCGCTGGGGTAGTTGACCTCCTTCAGCGAGTACTTCGGGTTTTTCTCGAACACCTTGAAAGCGCTGATCGGGAAGTAGTACTGGTCGATGTAGTCGATCTCGCCCGCCTGCAGCGCGAGGATCCGGGCGCCCGGGTCGGGCATGATCTTCACCACCAGGCGGTCGAGGAACGGCTCGCCCTTGGCCCAGTAGTTCGGGTTCTTGACGAAGGTGAGCTGGCTGCCGCGTACCCACTCCTGCAGCATGAACGGCCCGCTGCCCACGGGCTTGGTGAGCGTGGCTGGGTTCTTGAGGATGTCCGTCCCGCGGAAGATGTGCGCGGGCAGGATTGCCGCGTTCTGCTCGCAGGCGAGCGAAAACAGGAACGGGCCGAAAGGCTTGGACAGCTTGATTACCACGGTCTGCGGATCGGGCGTCAGGATTTCCTTGATCGCGCTTCCTGGCGCGTTGAACTTGGAGCCGTACTTCGAGCTCACCTCGAGCAGCGTGAACTTGACGTCCTCCGAGGTCAGCGGCTTGCCGTCGTGCCAGTCAGCCTTGTTCAGCTGGAATGTATAGGTGAGCGCGTCGGGCGAGATCGTCCATGATTTCGCCAGCGACGGCACGATCTTGAAGCCTTCCGCAAACCTCACGAGGCCATCGTAGAGGATGCAGCCGGCGAAAACGTCGGGCACGCCGACAGTGATGTTGGGATTGAGGCCGGCCGGGTCCGAGCCCAGCGCAGCGACGGCGGTGCCGCCGTAGCGCGGCTGCTCCGCCGGCGCCTGCGCGTGGGCCGCCGCACTTGCAAGAAGGGTGATGCAGGCGAGGGTGCGCAAGGACATGGTTCAGCTCCGGGCTTTGAGGAGCGCGAGCGTGCGCGCCATTTCGTTGGTCTGGATCATCAGGGCTTCGTCGGTGCCGAGGCCGGGCTTGGACAGCATGAAATCCGGCTGGCAGGCGAGGCCTATGTGCGTGCAGATGCGCGCTGAGTGGTCGGTTTCGTTGGCGGTGCCACCGAGGCAGGCGCCCATGCCTTTCTTCCTGCAATGGAGCACCGCTTCGATGGTGTTGTTGATGCCGCCGAGGTCGGGGGTCTTGATCTGCACGAAGTCGCAAGCCTGCGCGTCGGCGAACAGGCCGATGTCCTCGAGCGTATTGCACCACTCGTCGGCGATGATGCCCACGGGGATGCCCTTCTTCTTCAGAAGTGCGCGCAACTGGCTGAACTTGGCTATCTGCTGATCTTGAGTTTTCGCGATCATGGGCGACTCCACCAGCAGGCTGTAGGGCGCGGCAGCCTCGCCCAGCGTGCCGATGTAGTCGGCGATTCTTTCCACGTCCATCGAGAACAGCTCGCCGAGCGTGCCGTAGAGGTCGGCATGGATCCGCGGCTTGTAGTCTGCGTCGCCGATGGTCTTGATGCGCGTGGCCACCATCTTGACCCAGGCGTGCAGGATCTCGCCCTGCAGCCCGACGTGCTGCTTCACCACCGTGAACGAGGCGTGGGGCAGCAGCTCGAAGCGCTTAAGTATTATCCGGTCCAACTGTGAGGGGTCGTCCTTGTGGCCCGAGGCGAGGATCCCGATCGGGGTTTTCGAAATCGTGCTGCCGTACTCGCGCGCGATGACTTCGGCCATGGTTTCCCGGCCGGCCAGCGACGCGGCGTGCAGCAGCGCCTGCGTGATGCCATAGCGCAACGCCGTGTGGAGGCGCTTGCCACCCACGGCCATCTTGTCCAGTTCCTCAGCGTTGGCCCGGAACTTCGAGACGTCGCGGCCGGCCAGCGCCTGTGCGACCGGTCCCTGCATCACGTCCATGTAGTCGGCGGCGTTGAACACCGGGTCGCGCCCCGCGACACCGGCGAGGATCACGTCGGCGCAGTCGCCGAAAGCCACCTGCCCGTCTTCCAGCAGGAGCATCACCGAAATGATCGTGCCGGGTTCCACGATCTTCTTGAACCCGGGCGTCACGGTGGGGCCGTGGAAGATCATGCCGTCCTGGCGGGCGCCCGCCGTGATCGCCATGAGGTCGCGGTGCATGTACCCGGAGCGCCCGGCGGCGCAGATTACCTGTTTGACCTTCATTTTTATCTCGCCAAAAGTTTTGCAGCGCAGCGTGCCCGGCGTTAAGCTTGCAGGACACAAGGAATAGAGTGGGTGAAATTCATGGTACGGGCCGCTGTCCGCCCCAGTCAATGCGAACTGGGCATCGGATTCGAAACACTTTCCAGGAGCTGGCGATGACGGGCGCATCCGCAGCGCTCAAGGTTGCCACCGCCACGGCGAAGGACCTGCCCAGCCTGGTCGAGCTGCTGGGCGTGCTGTTCGCGCAGGAGGCGGATTTCGTCCCGGACGCGGACAAGCAAAGGCGCGCCCTCGAAGCGATCCTCGCCGACACGCGCATCGGGCGCATCTACGTCGCGCGCGAAGGCGGCCGCGTGGTCGGCATGGTGAGCACCCTGTATACGATCAGCACCGCCGAGGGCGGCAAGGCCGCGTGGCTCGAGGACATGGTCGTGCTGCCCGATTGCCGCGGACGCGGGATCGGCGCCGCCATGCTGGCCCACGCCGTGGTGGGCGCCCGGGAGGCCGGCTGCCTGCGCCTGACGCTGCTCAGCGACGAGGACAACGCCCAGGCCCACGCGGTCTATGCGGCCGAAGGCTTCCAGTTCTCGGGCATGCGCCCGATGCGCCTGAAACTCTAGGTTGAGCCCCCAGCGCACGTTCTGGACGCTGGTCCTGGCCTCGGCGGCGATCCTCGCCGTCACCATGGGGATACGCCAGTCGACCGGCCTGTTCGTCTCGTCGATCAATTCCTCCACGGGCCTGGGGATCGTCACGGTCAGCCTCGCAATGGCCGTCGGCCAGTTCGTGTGGGGCGCGGCGCAACCCCTGTTCGGCATGCTTGCCGACCGCGTGGGGTCGTATCGCGTGATCCTCATCGGCGGCCTCCTGCTCGCGCTCGGGATGGCGATCACTCCGTTCGTGAGTTCGGCGTTCGGGCTGATTTTCGCCATGGGCGTGCTGACCGCCGCAGGCGCCGGGGCCGGCAGTTTTTCGATCCTGATCGGCGCCGCCGCGCAGCGCCTGCCGGCCGACAAGCGCTCTTTCGCCTCGGGGTTCATCAACGCGGGCGGCTCTTTCGGGCAGTTCCTGTTCGCACCGGTGGCGCAGGCGCTGATCACGGCCTTCGGCTGGGTCACGGCGATGCTCGCGCTGGCTGCCACCACGCTTTCGACGATCCTTCTCGCGCTGCCTTTGCGGCAAAGCAAGGCGGCCGCGGCCGCGCAGGCGGTGCTGCCCGCCGGCGAAATGACCCTGGGCGAGCAGACGCGCGTCGCTTTCCGGGATCCGAGCTACTGGTGCCTGCACGCGGGATTTTTCACCTGCGGGTTCCATATCGCCTTTCTCGTCACCCACCTGCCGGGCGAGGTGAGCCTGTGCGGCCTGCCCGCTTCTGTATCAGCCACGGCGCTCGCGATCATCGGCCTCGCGAACATCGTCGGCAGCATCGGCGCCGGCTGGCTGGGGCAGACCAAGCGCATGAAGATGATCCTGGTGTGGATGTACGGATCGCGCGCGGTCGCGGTGGCGATCTACCTGATGGCGCCGAAGACTGACCTGACGTTTTACCTATTCGCCGCGGTGCTGGGCCTGACGTGGCTATCCACGGTGCCGCCTACCGCGGGCCTGGTGGGCAAACTCTTCGGGACGCGCTACCTCGCCACGCTGTTCGGGCTGACCCTGTTCAGCCACCAGATCGGCGGCTTCTTCGGCGCGTGGCTGGGCGGCATCGCCATCGACTCGACCGGCAGTTATGAATGGATGTGGTATGCGGACATCGTGCTCGCGGCACTCGCCGCAGTGGTGAACCTGCCGATCCGCGAGGCGCACCCCGTTGTTACGGCGCCTGTAGCGGCCTAGGGGATAGCCGGATGAACGGTGCCACGCGTTCCGCAGTACTTCCCTTTGCCTGCAATACCTATGCGTACACCATGTCGCAAACGGCCGGGGAGTGCCTCGCTCACCTGGCCGGCCTCGGGTTCGCCGAATTCGAACTCATGATGTACCCCGGCCACCTGTGGCCGCCGGACATCAATGCGGCGCAACGCGTAGCCCTGCGCCGCCTGGCCGAGAGCCGCGGACTGCGCATCGGCACGCTGAACATGCCGAACGTCGACATGAACATCGCCGGTGCGTCTGCGCAAATGCGGCGCTACACGCTCGACCTGTTGCGCCAGATCGTGGAGCTCGCCGGCGAACTCGGGGCCGAAGGCGTGGTCATCGGCCCGGGCAAGGCCAACCTGCTGTTCCCGGCGCCGCGCGAGCGGCTGGAGGGTTTTTTCTTTGCCGCGCTAGATGAACTTGTCCCGGTCGCCAAAAAAGCCGCCACGGCCCTGTGGGTGGAGAACATGCCGTTTGCGTTCCTCCCCGACATCGAAGGCCTGATGCAGGCGCTTGATCGCTATGGCAACGATGCCCTGGGCATCGTCTACGACGTCGCCAACGGGCATTTCATCGGGGAGGACCTCGCCGCCGCCCTTCGCCGCTGCCAAGGCCGGCTCAAGCTGGTGCATTTGTCCGACACCGGCCGGAACGCGTACCGGCACGACCCGGTAGGAATGGGCAACGTGCCGTTCCGCTTGGTGCCGCCGGTGCTGGCCGAGATCGG
>JANNWA010000270.1:0-3134 GCA_031408275.1 Pseudomonadota bacterium | reverse complement strand
GAGGCACACCACGCCGAACAACGACCCCACCACCGAACCCGTGGTGGCGATGCCCATCGCCCGGCCGGCCTGGCCCTTCTGGGCCAGGGCGTAGCCGTCGAGGCACGCTGCCGCGTTCGCTGCGGTGCCGGGGATGTTGAGCAGGATCGCCGTACGGCTGCCGCCGTAGATCGTGCCCACATAGGCGCAGATGAGGATCAGGATCGCGTCGTTGGCCGGCAGCTTGATCGTGAGCGTGGTGAGCAGCGCGATGCACAGCGTTGCCGACAGGCCCGGCAGACAGCCGACGAGCACGCCGACCAGGGTGGCGGCCAGGGTATACAGGATGGGCTTGACCGCCATGAATCCCGCGAAGGAGTGGCCGAGCAGCACCAGGCCGTCAAGCATGCGGGGCACCCATCTACGGCAGCCGCACGAGGAAGACTTCCTGGAACAGGAAGGCGATGGTGCCTCCCGCTCCCAGCGCGATGGCCCCCGCCACGACCAGCCCGCGCACGACTTCGCCGCGCGCCTTCCTCTCCGGGTATTGCAGCACCACGATCTGCAGGAAGAGGTAGGCCGCCGCCGCCGTCCAGAAGGGAACGCGCCCGACCAGCACGAGCGCGAACCCAAGGCACAGCACGAGCGTGACCCCGATGCGCGCAAGCGCGTCCGGGCGCAACAGAACCGGCGGCCGCTGCGCCACGCCAAAGGCCCCTTCGCGCCAGGCGCGCGCCACCAAGACGAGGCCGCACGCAGCCATCAGCACCCCGAGCACTCCGGGCACGAGGCCCGGCGCGGTGAAGAAGCTCACCCCCATCTTCTCCAGCCGGTCCATGCGCCAGGAGGCGATGCCGACCGCCACCCCAAAAGCAATCCACGCCAGGCCGGCGTAGAAATCGGCGTGCGCCGAGGGCTTGGGCTGCCCGGGCTCGAGGTCCAACTCGTACGCTCCCCGCTACTGCTTCGGGATCCCGAGCTTGTCCGGCGCGACCTTGGCCATGCCGGCCTCGTTGATGATCCAGGCGTCGGTCACGACCGTGGGCCACACTGCGTCGTACGCAGTCTTGCCTGCCATGGGCGAGAACAGCACCGAGCGCGCCTTGGCGTAGGCCTTGAGCTTGTCGGAGTTGGCGATTTTCTCGGCCCAGACCTTTTCCATCGTGGCGGCGACCTCGGCCGGCGCACCCTTGGGGATGAAGATGCCGAAGGCCGTATCCACCGAGGGCAGGCCCTTTACCCAATTGGTGATCGGCGGGACCGTGCCGTACCCCTCGATCTCGAGTGCCTTGTTACCCACCACGGCCAGCGGCCGCAGGCGCTTGCCCTTGATCATCTCGGCCTGCTCGGAGGCGAGCTGCGTGGTGACCTGCGTCTCCCCCGACACCGTGGAGATCACCGCCGGGTTGCCGCCGTCGTAGGTCACATGGCGATACTTGAGCCCGGTCGCCTTCGAGATGGCTTCCGCCGCGATGTGCCCGCTGGAGGTGTTGCCCGCGGTCGCGAAGGTGATCTGGCCGGGGCTCGCCTTCATGGCATCGAGCAGCTGCTGCATGTTCTGGTACGGCGAGCCGGGGTTCACGCTCACGATGGGCACCTGCGTCACCGAGACGAAGACATGAAAATCGTCGAGCTTGGTATTGGCCAGGCCCAGCACTGGGTACGTCCCCAGCTGCTTGGGCGCGCCCGCCGTCCAGGTGTAGCCGTCGCGCGGCGCGTTCAGCGCGTTCATCGTCCCGATCGATCCGGCCGCGCCGGGCTGGTTGATCACGATCACCTTCGCGCCGAGCGCCTCCTCGAGTTCTCCGGCCGCAACGCGCGTCACCTGGTCGGTGGCGCCGCCCGCCGCCCAGGGCACGATGATATTGATGGGTTTGTTCGGCTTCCATTGGGCGTGCGCACCCGTAACGACGCCCGTGCACAGCAGGGCTCCCGCTACCGCTTTCACCAGACTTCTTTTCATGGCTCCTCCTCCAGGGGGTAAGGCGTTCACTTTCTGAGATAACCCAATACCAGCTCGACCATGTGCTTGAGGCGCTCGGCGCGGTGCTTCGGCGCAAACAGGTCCCGCGCGAACACCGTGGACAGCGTATGCCGGTTGCTTTGGTAAAAGTAGCTGAGCGACGCGATCGAGATATACAGCTGCACCGCATCCACGCCCCGCTTGAAGCGGCCCGCCTTCACGCCCCGCTTCAGCAGGTCCTCGATGGTCGCGACAAAAGGCGAGTGCATCGCGGGGATGTTCTTCGAGCGCTTGATGTGCCGCGCCTTGTGCAGGTTCTCGCTGTTGAGCAGGGTGAGGAACTCGGGGTGCCTTAGGTAGTAGGACCAGGTGAACTCCACCAGGCGCCGGATGCCTTCCTCCGGATCTGTCTCGCCCAGCTTGAGGCTGCGCTCGGCGCTACGGATCCGCACGTAGCTCGCCTCCATCACCGCAAGGAACAGCGCCTCCTTGTTGCCGTAGTAGTAGTAAAGCTTGCGCTTGTTGGCGCCTGCGCGCTCGGCGATGCGATCCACGCGCGCGCCGCCGAGGCCGTGCTTGGCAAACTCGGCGGTGGCCGCCTTGAGGATGCGCTCCTGGTTCTTCGCCGGGTCGCGGCGCGTGGTCACCGGCATCGGACGGCCTCAGTCGACGGTGGCGCCGACGTCTTTGGCGATCTTCGTGATCTTGGTCACTTCGCTTGCCAGGAACCGCCCCAGTTCCTCGGGCGTGCCCGTTGCGGCGTCCGTGCCGAAAGTGAGGAACTTGTCCTTCATCTCCTGCACGGCCATCGCTTTTGCGATCTCGGCGTTCAGCCTCTGTACGACCTCGCGAGGCGTGCCGGCCGGCGCGAAGACCGCCTGCCAGGTCGAGGCATCGAACCCCGGAAGTCCGGATTCGGCGAGCGTCGGCAACTCGGGCGCCACGGCCGAGCGCTTCGCCGTAGTGACCGCGATGGCGCGCAATCGCCCCGCTTTCACCTGCGAGAGCACGTCCGAGATGTTGGCGAACATCACGTGCGACTGGCCGCCCAGCAGGTCCGCGACGGCTGGCGGCCCGCCCTTGTAGTGCACCGTGACCCAATCCACCCCCGCGGCCTGCTTGAACATCTCCCCGGACAGGCGCGTGAGCGTCGCGGCGCCGGGCGAGGCGAGGTTGAGCTTGCCGGGATTGG
>JANNWA010000269.1:0-1701 GCA_031408275.1 Pseudomonadota bacterium | reverse complement strand
CTTGGCCACCAGATCCGGGCGGGTGCTGTAGAGCGCCTCGCGGTGCTGCGGAATCGGATCGGGAAAGTTCCAGACCACCGCGCGCGCCTTGGCGTTGCCGAAGGGATGGCAGCCGTGCCCGACCATGGCCACGCGGATGATCGCGCCCGAGGGGTCGGTCTTCCAGTTCTTGCCCTCCGCGGCCACCTTCTCGGCCTCCGTCAGCTCATCCCACCAGCCAAGCTTCTTCAGCAGCAGGTGATCGAACTCGGGGTAGCCCGTGGTCAGGTCGGCGCCCTTGCTGTGCGAGCCATCGCCTGCCAGCAGTGACACACCCTCGCGCTCGACACCGAAATTGGCGCGGAAGTTGCCGCCGCCGTCCATCACATGCTTGGAGGTGTCGTACAAGTTGGGCGAGCCCGGGTGCTTGAGCGCGGCGTTGCCGTAGCACGGCCAGGGCAGGCCGAAGTAGTCGCCCGTCAGGTCGTAACCGGTTTCCTTGTCGATGCCGCCTTTGGCGCGCAGGGTCTTCACGTCGAACACGTGCATGTTGCGCATGTGCGCCTTGAGGCGCTCAGGCGACTGCCCGGTGTAACCGATGGTCCAGCAGCCCGCGTTTATCTCGCGCAGCGTGTCCTCCATCTCGGGCTCTTCCATGCCGCCCTTGCCTTTGACTAGCTTGATCGTCTGCTTGCCGTCCTTCTTGCCCACGAGCTGGTCGGCAAAGCCGAGCTTTTGCGCAAGCTGGTACATGATCATCTGGTCGGAGCGCGACTCGAACAGCGGGTCGATGACTTTCTCGCGCCACTGGATCGAGCGGTTGGACGAGGTCGCGCTGCCCGAAGTCTCGAGCTGCGTGCAGGCGGGCAGCAGGTACACGCCCTCCTTCTTCACCATCGCGCTCATCGCGGCGGTGGCCGAGGGGTACGGGTCGATCACGACCGTCAGGTCGAGGCGCTTCATGGCCTCCACCATCTCCAGGCCGCGCGACTGGCTGTTGGGCGCGTGGCCCCAGAAGATCATCGCGCGCAGGTTCGGGTCCTGGTCGATGTTCTCGTTCTTCTCGAGCACGCCGTCGATCCAGCGCGACACGGTCATGCCCGACTTGTTCATCTGGCCGGCCGCGTATTGCTTTTTCAGCCACTCGAGGTCGACGTTCCAGACCTTGGCCCAGTGGGCGAACGAACCGGGAAGCAGGCCGTAGTAGCCCGGCAGCGAATCCGGGTTCGGGCCCACGTCGGTGGCGCCCTGCACGTTGTCATGGCCGCGGAAGATGTTGGCCCCGCCGCCGGTGGTGCCGATGTTGCCCAGCGCCAGCTGCAGGATGCAGGACGCCCGGACGATCGCGTTGCCGATCGTGTGCTGGGTCTGGCCCATGCACCAGACGATGGTCGACGGGCGGTTCTTGGCGAAGGTCTCGGTGACGCGCTTCAACTGGTCCGGGGTGACGCCGGTCACCTTCTCGACCTCCTCGGGGGTCCACTGCTTGACCTCCTCGCGGATCTTGTCCATGCCGTAGACCCGGTCGTTGATGTACTGCTTGTCTTCCCAGCCGTTCTTGAAGATGTGGAACAGGATGCCGAACAGGAACGGGATGTCGGTGCCGGAGCGCAGCCGCACGTACTCGTCGGCCTTGGCCGCCGTGCGCGTGAACCGCGGGTCGACGACGATCATCTTCGCGCCGTTTTCCTTGGCGTGCAGCATGGTGGCCACCTTCAGCAT
>JANNWA010000268.1:0-1608 GCA_031408275.1 Pseudomonadota bacterium | reverse complement strand
TGCCGAAAATCTCGATGCGGCCTTCCTTCAGCGCGCTGCGCACGAACCGGTTGGGGCCATAGGAAACGTGCGTGTCGCCCGGGCCGTAAATGGTCGTGAGCCTGAGGATGCAGAGCGGGATCCCCTTCGCCTCCAGCGCCGAACCGAGCATCATCTCCCGCGCAATGTGGGCGAGCGCGTACATGTCGGTCGCCTCGCGGGTCGAATCCTCATCGAGCGGAATCTGGTGCGCGTCGTAGACCGCGTCCGAACTGAGGTACACCAGGTGCGCGCACGGTGCCCGGTCAAGCGCGCTGCAGACGGTCTCCGCCATGCGCAGGTTGCGCATCAATGCATGGTAATCGCGCCCCTTGTCCGGGGTCAGGATCGAGCACATGACGATTGCGTCGTCGGGCCGCACCAGCGCGGCAAGGCGCCCGGCGTTTTCGACGACGCTCAGGTCGATGTCTTCGCTGGCCACGGCGAAGCAGTCCACGCCGCTGGACGCGCACCATTCCTGCAAGTGGCGGGAAATGAATCCGCGTGCACCGAGAATCAGGACTCGCCGGGGTTTCTGCGGTCCCGGATTCCGGTGGGTGAGCATCGCCTAGCGGCCCAGGGTCGCGTATGCGAGTCCGGCAGCCGTGCACGCGTCGGACTTGAGCACCGCGTAGGGGTCGAGCAACAGCTTGCCGCGCAGCTTGCCGGCGATTGCGGCGGGATCGAGCTTCGAGAACTGGCCCCACGGCGTCATGATCGCCAGCGCATCGGCGCCTTCGCAGGTTTCGAGTTCGGATTTCGCCCCGTGGCAGCGGGGGTTCGACACGACCGTGGCCGGTACGACCGGGTCGTAGACGCGCACGCGGTATTGCTTGAGGTTCTCGAGCAGCGCGAGCGACGGGGAATTCTTGATCGAGTGCGTGTCCTGCTTGTAGGCAAGGCCGAGCACCGCGATGACCGGGTCTTCCACGGTCGAGAGCAGTTCGCGCTTGAGGGTGTGCAGCGCCCAGTCGCGGCGGTGCCGGCTGTTGGCGATCCAGGCGCGCACCACGCCCGCGTCGGTGCCGTACTCGTCGGCGAAATTGCACACCGTCGCGAGGTCGCGTTCGAGGTTGCCGCCCGCGATGCCAAGCCCGGGGGCCAGATAAGAATACTGCCCGATGCGTCGATCGAGCTTCAGCGCGGGCACGATCACCGACCAGTCGGCGCCGATCTTCTCGCACAACTCGGCGAGCGTATTGGCCGTGCTGACCGAGGAAACGAGGCACATGTTGATGGAGATCTTCGCCAGTTCGGCGCTCTCGAAGCGCATGGGCAGGACCGGGCAGCCGTGAGCGCCGAGGAAGGCCGCAAACGGCGCCGGCAGCGGCTGCGACGGATCCGCACAACCCACGATGTAACGCTCGGGCAGCAAGGCACGCTCCACCGCGCGGCCGAAAATCAGCGTCTCGACCTGATAGTGCAGGACCCGCCCGGGCCGCAGCTTTGTGCGCGTGAATCCCGGCGGCACCTGGGAGAGGACCACGATCACGGTGTCCTTGCGCGTGGCTTCGAAGGCCTTGCCGAGCAGCGCGTTGATCGGGCCGAGGTCGCTCTTGCCGTTGTCATCGGTTGGCACGTCGGGCGCGA
>JANNWA010000267.1:0-2667 GCA_031408275.1 Pseudomonadota bacterium | reverse complement strand
GCCACGATCACCGGCCGGTCGAGCTGGTTGATCGAATCGATCAGCAGCTTGCCCGTGCCCGGCCACGCGAAGATCGATTCGGTGACGATGGCGAAGGCGATCACCGAGCCCAGCTCCAGCCCGATCACCGTCACCAGCGGGATCATGATGTTCTTCAGAAGGTGCACGCCGATCACGCGCGAGCGCGGCAGGCCCTTGGCCCGCGCGAAGCGGATGTAGTCGAGCAGCGCCTGCTCGCGCACCTGCGCGCGGGTCAGGCGAATGATGAGCGAGAGCTTGAACAGCGCCAGGTTGAGCGAGGGCAGGAATGCGTAGCGCAAGCCTTCGAGCGAGAAAATGGATATGGCAATGCCGAACACGTTCTCCGTCGGCCCGCGTCCGGTCGAAGGCAGCCAGCCGAGCTGCACCGCAAACACCATGATCAGCAGCAGTCCTACCCAGAACGTCGGCAGCGAGAAGCCGAGAATCGACCCGGCCATGATGGCCTTGCTGGCGGTGCGGTCCGGGTAGAGGCCCGCGTACAGCCCGAGCGGTATGCCCAGGCCCACCGACATCAGCATTGCGAGAAACGCGAGCTCGAGTGTCGCCGGCATGCGTTCGAGGATCACTTCCAGCGCCGGCCGGCCGAACACGAAGGACTTGCCGAGGTCGCCCGCGGCCATGCCTTTGAGGAACAGGCCGTACTGCTCCAGCACCGGTTTGTCCAGGCCGAGTGCCCTGGAGGTTCGCTCGCGCTCTTCCTGGTCCGCCTGGGGATTGACCAGGATCTCGACCGGATCGCCGACGAGGTAAAGCCCGCCGAACACAAGGCCGGAGGTCACGAACAGGACCAGCAGTGTCTGCGCGAGGCGGCGCAGGACGTAGACCGTCACGCGAACCTTCCGCGCTTACTTCTTCGCCTGCGTCACTTCGTGCGCAAGCGTGTACTGATCGACCCTCGCCTTGTAGGCAAGGCCCTTCTTCACGCCCCAGGTACTGACCTCGTAGTGCACCGGGATGACGGCCATCAGCTCGCCGATCGCCTTGTCGGTGGCCGCCGCGAGCAGGAGGCCGCGCTTGGTGTCGTCGATGGTGGTGAGCGCAGTGTTGATCATCGCGTCGACCCCCGCATCCGAGAAGCGGCCGCGGTTGGAGCCGCCGTTGCCGAGCTTGGTGTCGAAAGTGCCCACCAGCGAGCGTAGCGGCGAGCTGTTCTCGCCCGTGCCCGCCCCCCAGCCCGCGAGCAGAAAGGAAAACTCCAGCTTCGAGCCGCGCGAGAAGAACACCGCCGAGGGCATCGCCTCGACCTTGGTCGGGATGCCGCCGCGCGCCAGGAACTGCGCCACCGCCTGCGCAATTTTCTCGTCGTTGACGTAGCGGTTGTTGGGTGTGTGAAGGGTGAGTCCGAACCCGTTCGGATAGCCCGCCTCGGCGAGCAGCTTCTTCGCGCCTTCCGGGTCGTATTTGTCCGGCGCCAGCTTCTTGCTGGTGCCGTGGAAGGTCTCGGGCAGGAACTGCCCCGCCGGCCTGGACTCGCCCTCCATGATGCGTGAGGAGATGGCGTTGCGGTCGATCATCTTCGAGATCGCCTTGCGCACGCGCGGGTCGCGCAGCGGATTGGCCTCCATCGGCTTGCCCGCGGCATCGGTGACGAACGGGGAGCCCTTCTCGCGTCCCGAGTCCAGGTGCAGGTAGATGATGCGATTCGACACCACCGAAGCGAGCGAGACGCGCGCGTCCTTCTTCAGCTTCTCGATGTCGGCGGTGGGCACCGCCTCGATCATCTGCACGTCGCCCGCGAGCAGCGCCGCCACGCGCGCGGCCGAATTCGTGATCATGCGAAAGCGCACCTTGGCGAACGCCGGCTTCGCGCCCCAGTACTTGTCGTTCAGCGTCAGCACCACGCGGTCGCCCGAGACGTACTCGGCGAACCTGTACGGCCCGGTGCCGATCACCGCTTTGCCGGAATTGAAGTCCGGCGTCGACATCGCCTCCACTTTCTTCGGAATGATGTGGATGGTGGCGAGATCATTGGGCAGCAGCGGATGCGGCTCGCGCGTCTTCAGTACCACGGTATGCTCGTCCGCGGCTTTCGCATCCACGATCGGCCGCATGTAGATCGCGAACGAGGCCGGGCTGTTGGGCACGTTCGGGATGCGCCTCAATGTCGCCAGCACGTCCTCGGCGGTGAACGGCGCGCCGTCGTGCCAGCGCACGTTCTTCCTCAGCTTGATCTCCCAGGTGGTGCTGTCCACGGCACGCCAGCTCTCCGCCAGGCCGGGCTTGAGCGCCTGCTGCTCGTCCTGGTGCACCAGCGTCTCGAAAACATGCTTGGCGATCGAGTTGTTGGGCGTCAGGTTGTGGAAATGCGGATCCATCGTGGTCACGGGCGTGGACAGCCCGATCGAGAGTTCCTGCGCGGCCGCGGACAGGGGCATGAGCGCGACCAACGTGGCGAACAGGAGCTTTTTCATACCGGACCTCCAGGATTGAGCGGCAAGGATAGCGCACCTTTGCCGGGAGGTCAGAGATGCGCCGCGACCCGCTCGAGCAGCGCGTCCACGATGACGGTGTCCCTGTCTGCGGCGCCGACCATCACCGGGTTGAGGTCGAGCGATGCGATCGCGCCGCCGGCGCCGGCGACGAGCGCGCCCAGCCGCACCGCGAGCTTCGCAAGCGCGCCGAGCG
>JANNWA010000266.1:0-4867 GCA_031408275.1 Pseudomonadota bacterium | reverse complement strand
ATTTGCGTGGCATAACCTGTTTGTCCGCACGTTACTCGTTCGCCCTGATGCGGCGCAGCTGGCTGACTTCGCATGGCCAGCTGCCGCGCACCCACGGTGTGTGCGACAACGGCATCGACCTCGACCCGAAGATCGGCGAACTGGGGTTTGCCGAGTCGCTCAATCGCAGCGGCTACGCCACCGGATACATCGGCAAGGCGCATTTTTCGACTTGCCATACGTTTGCGGCGACCGGCTCGCCGGAGTGCCGCTACAGCGCGGACCGCTTCGGCCCCGACTGGATGGGCCCATACATGGGATTCAGGCATGTCGAACTGATGACCGAAGGCCACAACTACTGGCTGCCGGCCAAGCCGCCGTTCGGCCAGCATTACGAGCGCTGGTACCACGCCGACGGCCGCGGCGACGAGCGCAATGCGCAGTACCTCGAGCACATTCCGCCGGAAACGAGCGCCGCGCAGACCTGGAATTCCGGCCTGCCGCCCGCGTGGCACAACTCGACCTGGATCGGCGATCGCACGGTCGAGTACCTGCGCAACCACCAGGATTCGCCGTTCTGCGTCTGGGCGTCTTTTCCGGACCCGCATCATCCGTTCGACGCGCCGGCGCCATGGAGCCACCTGCACCACCCGGACGAAGTGGACCTGCCCGAGCACCGCACGCTCGATTACGAGCGGCGTCCCTGGTGGCACAAGGCCAGCATGGAAGGCAAGCCCATCATCCAGGAGGATCTGCGCCGCGTGCGGGAGGAATACTCGCGCATCGGCACGCAGACCGACCGGCAGCTGCGCGAGCTGATCGCCAACTACTACGGAATGATCAGCCTGATCGACCACAACGTCGGCCGCATTCTGATCGCGCTCGCCGAACTCGGACTGGACAGGAACACGATCGTCGTATTCAGCACCGACCATGGCGACTGGCTGGGCGACCACGGCCTGATCCTCAAAGGCCCGATGCACTACGAGGGGCTGCTGCGCATAGGGTTGCTTGTGCGCGGCCCCGGCGTGCCGCCGGGCAAGGTGGTCGCCGATCCCGTGTCGACGCTCGACCTGCCCGCCACGTTCCTGGATTACGCCGGCGCTTCAGCCCTGCTGCCCCAGCATTCGCGCAGCCTGCGAAAAATGGTCGAGGGCTCGCAGACGCGCGACTACGCCTACAACGAGTGGGATCTTTCGGCTTCGCGCTGCGGCGTGGAGCTGAAGCTGCGCACCGTGCGCACCCGGACGCACAAGCTCACCCTGGAGCAGTCCACCGGCGCGGGCGAACTGTACGACCTCGCCAACGACCCGCACGAAATGGACAACCGCTTCGACGATGCCGCGTATGCGGCGGTTCGCAGGGAGCTCACCGACATGATCGATGCGCGGCCGGACGATGCGCGCAAGGAACGCCTGCCCGCCGTGGGCATGGCCTGATGAGGAGATGCGCATGAAAAAGCGGTTCGGATGCCTGCTGTTGGCGATGCTGCTGCCGGTGGCAGTCCACGCCCAGGAATACCCCTCGAAACCGATCCGCATCGTGGTGCCGTTCGCGCCCGGCGGGGTCATGGACCTGACCGCCCGCTCGATCGCGGCGCCGCTGGGTGAGTCGCTTGGCCAGAGCATGATCATCGACAATCGTCCCGGCGGCGGCGGCAACATCGGCGCCGATGCCGTGGCGCGCGCGCCGGCCGACGGCTACACGTTGATGATCCTGGGCGACAACAACACTATCGCCCCGGCCCTTTACTCCAAGCTCAACCACGACGTGCTGAAAGACTTCGCCCCGATCACCAACCTGGTGACCGGGTCGCACATTTTTGTCGCGCATCCTGCGCTGCCGGCCGGCAACATCCGCGAACTGATCGCCTATGCAAAGGCGCATCCCAAGGAGCTCAGCTACGCTTCGCCGGGCACCGGCACGGCGCAGCACCTGGGCGGTGAGATGTTCAAGGCGATGGCGGGCGGCCTCGACATCACGCACATTCCCTACAAGGGCGGCGGCCAGGCGATCGGCGACGTGGTCGGCGGGCAAGTGAAGCTTGCCGTGCTCGGACTCGCGCCGGCGATCCCGCACATCAAGGGCGGCAAGCTGCGCGCGCTTGGCGTCACGGGCAAACGCCGCGTCGCGGTGCTGCCCGATGTGCCGACGATTGCGGAGTCGGGCCTGCCCGAGTTCGAGACTCTGCAATGGTATGGGGTCGTGGCGCCGGCTGGTACGCCGGCATCCGTGATCGGGAAGCTGCATGCGGAACTACTGAAGGCGGCACGCTCCGCGGTCTTCGTGGAGCGGCTCTCGGCGGCGGGCATGGACGTGGCGACCAGCGCCCAGCCCGAGGACTACGCCCGCTTCATCCGCACCGACATGGTGAAGTGGCCGGCGGTGGTGAAGGCCGCCGGCGCAAAGGTGGACTAGACGAGAAGAGGGGCTGCCGCCCCTCCTCAGACCTCCGCGAGACGAGAAGAGGGGCTGCGCCCCTCCTCAGACCTCCCCTAGCCCCTAGGCATCGTCAGTTCTTCGAGCCGGTCGGTGGCCGGCGGCGGGGTGCGCGAAAGCGCGGTGATCTCGTCGCGCAGCGCCTTGTTCATGTCGATCTTCACCGAATCGAGCGAGGCCTGGAGCTGCTCCACGCTGCGCGCCCCGATGATGGGTGCAGTGACTGCGGGGTGCGCGCCGGTCCAGGCGACCGCGGCGCTTACCGGGTGCATGCCGCGCTGCTTGCAGAGCGCGACGAACTTGTCCGCAACCTCGAACACCCAGGGTTCGCCGTAGCGGGCCGTGTAGTTCTTGTTGGTTTTAAGTCGCCCGGTGGCATCGCCCGAGTACTTGCCTGAAAGCAGGCCCGCGGCGGCGGGGCTGTAGGGGATCACGCCGATACCGTTGGCGGCGGCCATGGGCAGCACCTCGACCTCGGCCTGCCGCTTTACAAGGTTGTACATCGGCTGGATCACCTGTACTCGCGCCCAGTCGTTGCGCTCCTCCAGGTCCACTGCCTTCTGCGTCTGCCATGCCGACCAGTTGCTGAGCGCGGGATAGAGGACCTTGCCCGAGCGCACCATGTCTTCAAGCGCGCGGATCGATTCGTCGATCGGCGTGCGCGCGTCGAACTGGTGCAGGAACAGCACGTCGACGCGGTCGGTCTGCAACCGCTTGAGGCTCGCTTCCACCGCGCGTGTGACATGCCGGCGCGAAGTGCCGCGCGCGTTGATGTCATCGCCGGAGGGGTTGAAGCATTTGGTGGTGATCACCAGATCCTCGCGGTGGCCTTTCATGAGCCTGCCGAGGATTTCCTCCGCCTTGCCCTTGTTGTACTGGTCGGCGCAGTCGTAGAAGTTGATGCCCGCGTCGCGGCACGCCTTGTACATTAGGGCCGAGGTGGGTTCGTCGGCGTCGCCGCCGAAGGACATCGTGCCGAAGCACAGTTCGGAAACCTGCACGCCGGTACGGCCAAGCGGTTTGTATTTCATTGCGGTATTTTTTCCTTGGGGTTGGTGACCGGTGTCAGAGGACGCGCAGCAGCTTCCTGGCCGGATCGATCTCGACGCGGGCCCCGTTGGGAACCTGTTTCGTGATTTCGCCGTCGAACCCGGCCAGCATGGTCACCCCGCCGAACGCGGCGCCCTGCGCGAGGATCGGGTTGACGCTGTTGAAAACCAGCGCGAGCGGGATGATGCCGCGCGAGGCCATCTCGCGCAGCATCCAGGCGCTCGCCACGCCGCCCTTCGCAGTGTCGAGCACCAGTATCCTGCCGACATAGGACTGCCCGGCGAGCTTGTGCGTGGGCCGGGAGAATGTGCCGCCGATGCGGTCGAGGTCGTAGCGCGCCGAGAACCCGTCGTGGGCGACCAGCGCCTCGCCCGAGACCGGTTTGCCGATGGCGTGCCGTGCGATGAAATCGGTCATGGGAGCCGGCCCTTCTCGGCCGCCTCGACGCAGCGCTCCATCGAGGCGAGCATCGGCACGTAGCCGTAGCCGCCGAGGATGTTGACCAGTTTGGTGCTGTTGGTGGCGAGGCGCTTCCAGCCATTGGCCTCGGCCATCTCGCGCGCGTAGGACTGGTAGAAGCACATCCCGGACATCACGTGCCCGCCGGCGTCCTCGATCTTCTGCGTGTAGCCGAAGCGGTCGGAATCGGGTTTGACCTGCGGGCTGGTCATCGCGAGCAGCGGTTTCACGAACCGGCGGCCGTCGCAGAGCAGGGCGAGCGCGCGCAGTTCGTAGATGCTCAGCTGCGGCGCGGAGAAAACGACCACGTCGATGTCCTTTTCAGCGGCGTAGTTCGCCGCGAGCGCGAGGACATCCTTTTCTCCGATCCGGTGCGCCACCGGCAGCTTGTCGCCGCCGCAATCCTCGATGCGCACCGCCTCGGGCGTAATGCCAACGAGGTGGAAGAGCGCGATCGATCCGAAGCTCGCCATCGCCGCGCCGAAGTGCTTCATCGCATCCGATCCGGGCGACCCTTCCAGCCCCTCGAGGACCGGCACGGCCCAGTAGTTGCCGGCCAGCCGGCCCACCAGGCCGCCGAGCGCGCCCCATTCGTTCAGCGTCTTCGGCGTCCAGTCGGTGCGGATGCGCACCGTGGCGCGGCGCTGCGCCTCGAGGTGAAACCCGTAGCGCGGCGTGCGCCCCGTGAGCCCGGCCGAGAGGGCGGAGGGGCCGCCCTCGTAGTTCGAGCGCGCCCCGCATACCGAGTTGGAATAGATCACCACGCCGGTGTCGCCGAACGCGACGCTCTCGCCGCGGGTGGGCGCCTGGATGGTCTGGTAGTTGATGCAGGTGTCCGTCATCGCCACGCCGAGTTTCCTGAACGCCGCGATGGTGCGGCGCTCGAGTTCGAGGAACGGCAGCGGCTGCTTGAGCACCGAGGCCTTGGCGAAGTCGGTGC
>JANNWA010000265.1:0-5486 GCA_031408275.1 Pseudomonadota bacterium | reverse complement strand
CCAGTCGGCAGAGTATTTTGCGTTGAGCTCGATCCATTTGTCGAGATTGGGTTCGGTGTCGGGCATGATGGCTTCGGCTGGGCATTCCGGCTCGCAGACGCCGCAGTCGATGCACTCGTCGGGATTGATGACGAGCATGTTCTCGCCCTCGTAGAAGCAGTCCACCGGGCACACTTCCACGCAGTCCATGTATTTGCACTTGATGCAGTCTTCAGTCACCAGGTAAGTCATTGCAGCTCCGGCAGGAAACCTAGGGGTAAAGCGTCATTTTACCCGGCTTTATTCCGGCCCTTATGGCCCAAAATACGCAATATCGGCTTTCTTCGAAGGACAAGCCAGTGGATGTGGATGCGCGCAATTTCAACCAGGAAGTGCTCGAGGCCTCCAAACGGGTTCCGGTCGTGATCGACTTCTGGGCGCCTTGGTGCGGCCCGTGCAAGGTGCTCAAGCCCATGCTCGAAAAACTCGAGACCGAGTACGGCGGCAAGTTCAAGCTGGTCAAGGTCAACTCGGACGAGAGCATCGACCTCGCCCGGGAGTTCAACGTGCGTTCGATCCCCGACGTCCGCGCGATCCGCAACGGCAAGCAGGTGGGGGCCTTCGTCGGCGCGCTCCCGCTGCCGCAGCTGCGCGCCTTCATAGACAAGCTGATCCCGTCGGCGTCCGAGCTCGAGCGCGCCCGGGCCGGCGAGTTGCGGTCCGCGGGCGATGCGACGGCGGCGGTTGCGGCGTTGAAGAATGCACTTGTTCTGGATGCGGGCAACGACCCCGCCCGCATCGACCTGGCCGAACTCCTGATGGAGCAGATGCAACTCGACGAGGGCGAGAGCCTGCTTGCAGCAGTAAAGCCCAATGCGGACACTGACGACCGCATCGAGACGCTGCGCCAGGGCGCGGCCTTTGCGCGCTCCAGCGAGACCGGCCCCAGCGAGGCCGAACTCTCGCGGCGTGTCGCGGCGGCGCCGGAAGACCTGGCCGCGCGATTGCAGCTGGCGAACCTGCACGCAGGCCGAAAACACTACCCGCAGGCCATGGACGAGCTGCTCGAGATCCTCCGCCGCAAGAAGGACTTCCAGGGCGGCGCGGCGCGCAAGCAGATGCTCGCCATCTTCGCTCTGGCCGCAGGCGACCCGGACCTCGTCTCGGAATACCGCAGGAAGCTCGCCAGCGCGCTGTACTGATCAGGCGCCAGGCGCGATGCGCCAGACCGCCGAGAGGGCGCCGTCGGTGACGGTCCGCGAGGTTTCCATCACGAGGAACCGATCATGCGCCGCGCATGCGCCGATCCAGAGCTCGTTCCACGCGTCGAACGCTCCGGGCAGGTCAACGAGCCCCAGGCCATCGCCGAGGCGCCAGCGCTCCAGGCGTACCACGCACGCACCGCCCTCGTTCTCCACAGTGACCGCTTCGCCCTGCCCTTCGAGCATCGCCGCGAGCCACGCTGCAAAAGGCTCGGCCGCCGGGGCCGAATCGATTCCCGCGGCTGTCTCTTCGAAGAATTGCAGCCCTACCAGGCGCGCCACGCGGCCGAGTTCGGTACGCGCGTCGTGTGCGCCAAGCAGCGCTTCGAGGACCGGCAGCATCGTGCGCACGTAATCCATGGCGTAGCGGCGGCGCGTGCGCGCAAGGCGTTCTTCGGGCCAGTTCGCGGCCTCCAACCGAGGCGCGCCCGCCGGAACGAACCTCGGCATCACCTCTTCCCCGTAGGCGAATCGAACGCGCTCGTCCGGCCCGAGGTCGCGATCGTGCTCGAGGTAATACCCTTCGAGTCCGGGCATGCCGTCCACTGTCATGCCCGTGCACACGAACCCCAGGCGCGGATTGGCAAGGCTGACCCCGTTGTGCCCATGCCAGCCGTGCAGCATCGCGGCCGACACTTCGTGCGGGATCGCCGCGATGGCGGCGCCGCGCCACATCCAGCGCGGCGGCGGGTAACGCACCCAGGCCTTGCGGTCGGATTCACGCACGTACTCGGTCTTCACGCCGCCCAACGCGTTCGAGTGGTAGTGGTAGAGCGCGCAGGCCACCGCGTGCGGCTCATGCGCGAGACCGAGCTTGGCCAGGCCCGGCAGGAATTTCTCCAGGTGCTGGCGGCGAAAGTGTCGGAGTACGTACTCCCGTGCGGTGGCGCTGCCGCGCCGCGTCACGAGCGACACCACCAACCCTGTCACCAGGGCGTTGTACAGCGTAGCGATCGATCGCCATGCTGCGGGATTCGGGGCGGCGGCGCTCATCCCTGAAGTCGGCGCCGCTACCGTCCCAACTCCGTGAAATCAACCGCGACGACCCTCATGCGCCCTCTCTCAGGCGGAGCAGCTTCACGGCGTTTTCCTTCATGATCAGCGGGCGCACCTCGGGCTTGATGTTGAGCTTCGCGAAATCCTCCAGCCAGCGGTCGGGCGAGAGCACGGGGTTGTCGGTGCCGAACAGGACCTTGTTCTTGAGCAACGTATTCGCGTACTGGACAAGATTCGCCGGGAAGTACTTGGGTGACCAGCCGGAGAGGTCGATGTACACGTTGGGCTTGTGCGTGGCCACGGACAGCGCCTCGTCCTGCCAGGGGATCGACGGGTGCGCGAGGATGATCGGCATGTCGGGGAAATCGGCCGCGACATCGTCGAGGAACATGGGATTGGAGTACTTGAGCTTCAGCCCGCCGCCGCCCGGCATGCCCGCGCCGATGCCGGTCTGGCCCGTATGGAAGATGGCCGGCAGCTTGTGCTCGGCGATCACCTCGTACAGCGGGTAGGCGTCCGGGTCGTTGGGATAGAAGGCCTGAGTGGTGGGATGGAACTTGAATCCCTTCACGCCGTAGTCCCTGATCAGCGTCCTCGCCATGCGCACGCCCATCCGACCGCGTGCCGGGTCGATGCTCGCGAAAGGGATGCACACATCCGCATTCTCGTGCGCGGACTCCGCTATTTCCTCGTTCGTGATCCTCTTGATGCCCATGCCGCGCTCGCTGTCCACGGTGAACACCACGAAGCCCATCTTGCGTTCGCGGTAGTAGGCCGCCATCTGGTCGATGGTTTGGTGCTGCGGTGCATAGCGGAAATAGCGCCCCCTCGCCTCCAGGCCCTCCTGGGCTGCCTCGTCGGGCACCATGCGCACGGACTTCTCGGCGTGGGTGTGGATGTCGATCGCGACGAGCTCGTCTACGTTCATTGTCTTCATAGCTGCGCTCCTGGGGTGGGATGGATGATGTGCGATGGGGATGGTTCGGCGTAGAGTTCCTCGACCAGCGCCGCGCGCGCCCGGAGCACGGCGCACTGGTTGACTGAACCCTTGTCGGTGATTTCGCCCGCGTCGATCGACAGCGGATCGGCCAGCAGAACGGCACGCGCGACGCGCGTGGAACCGCCCGTGGCGTCCTGCGCAACCGTGTCGAGGATGCGGCGGCAGGCTTCGCGCAGTGCCGGGGTGTTCGGCGTGCCCGTGCGCGGGATGACCAGCGCCGTGATTTCGCCCCGGTTGTGCCCGGCGATGACGGCATCCTGAACCCACGGCGAGCCCGCGGCGATGATGCGAGCGCGCAATGGCCCCACGCTGACAAACGTGCCCGAAGTGAGCTTGAAGTCCTCGGCAATGCGCCCGTCGAACACGAGGCCTTTCTGCGGGTCGTCCGGGTCGAGGAACCGGGCCGCGTCGCCGCTGCGGTAGAAGCCGTCCTCGTCGAACGACTCGCGCGTGAGCCGCTCGCGGCGCCAGAAGCCCGGCGTGACGCTCGGGCCGCGATAGCGGACCTCGAGCTTGTCGCCCACCGGGGCGAGGCGCAGTTCCACGCCCGGCGCCGGGTGGCCGATGCCGCCCGACTGGCCAGCCTCCCAGTTCGCGCACACCGCGAACGGCGCGGTCTCGGTCATCCCGAGCCCGGTGATCATCAGGATCCGCTCGCCGCAGGTGTTCTCCGCGGCGGCGTGCAGGCTCTCCCAGATCGGCTGCGCGAGACTCGCGGCGGCGTAGAACAGCATCTTCACCCGGGAAAAGAACACCTTCGCCAGGGCCTTGTCGGCGTGCAGCGCGAGCGCGATCTCCTCGAAACCGCGCGGAACGTTGAAGTAGACCGTGGGCCCGATCTCGCGCAGGTTACGCAGCGTCTCGCCGATGAGGTGCGGCACCGGCTTGCCTTCGTCGATATAGAGCGTGCCACCGTTGTACAGCGCGAGCCCGTAGTTGTGGTTGCCGCCGAAAGTGTGGTTCCAGGGCAGCCAGTCGACCAGCACCGGCGGCTCCTCCGCCAGGAAAGGCAGGCAGTCCACGATCATCTGCAGGTTGCTGGTGAGCATGCGTTGCGTGTGGATCACCGCCTTGGGCATGCCGGTGGAGCCCGAGGTCAGCAGGAACTTGGAGACCGTGTCGGGCCCGATCGCGTCGTGCGCCTCCTCCACCGCGGCCGTTGGCCGCGTCGCGGCCAGCTCGCTGAAGAACGCCGCGGTGCGGCCCGGGACGTGTCCCTGCGTGATGACCACTTCGGTCGCGCCGGGGATCGCCGCCGCGATCGCGCGCTCGTAGCGCATGCCGTCGGAAGCGAACACCAGCCCGGGCGTCATGAGGTCGGCCACGAACTTCAGCTTGCCGTGGTCCTGCGAGACCGTGGAATACGCAGGCGACACCGGCACGAACGGCACGCCCACGTGCAGGGCGGCCAGGGCCAGCATCGCGTGTTCGAGGTCGTTCTCCGACAGGATCATGAGCGGCCGCTCGGCCGACAAGCCCCGGTCGATGAGCGCCTGACCGATTCGACGCGCGTACTCCAGTGCATGGGCATACGTGATCCGGCGCCAATCTCCAGACGGTAGGCGTTTGGCAATGAAAGTGCGGTCCGGGGCTTCCTGCGCCCAACGCAGCAACCGGTCCGTCAGGCGCCGCGGGTACGTCCCGAGAGGAGCAGGTGACCTGAGCAGCAGGTGGCCCCGGGAATCCGTCTCAACATTAACGCTCGCCGGACCGAGGGTGACCTTGCGAACTCGCACAGAATTGCTCATGGGTGCGGTTCAGCCGGCCAGCTTGGCGAGGAGTCTGAGGAGCTCACTGCGCTCGGCGGGCTTGAGGCGCGCGGCGAACAGCTTGTCGTGTTGTTTCACCTTGCGCTTGAGGCCGCGCAGCAGAAGTTCGCCCTTGGCCGTGAGGAACAACCCCCAGGCGCGCGCGTCCTCCGGGCGGTGGCGTCGCTCCGCCAGGCCGCGTTGCTCCAGCCAGTCAGCGAGCACCATGGCTCCCGAGCGCGCCGTGCCGAGCACCGTCCCGAGCGCGCTTTGGCTGATGCCGGGGTTTCCCGAGAGGATAATCAGCGCGGTGAAGCGAGGCGGCGTGATCTGCTCGCCCGCGGTGGCGCGCGAAAACGCCTCGAACGAAGCGATCTGCGCGCGCTTAAGTGCATAGCCGAAATGCTGCTCGAGGTCGGCGTAATCGACACCGTTGATCGCAACGGGGCGGCCGAGTTCGAACGCGATCGTGATGTCTTCGGTCGCGATCTCCACGGCCGG
>JANNWA010000264.1:0-13606 GCA_031408275.1 Pseudomonadota bacterium | reverse complement strand
CCGGGCCCTGGCGGGGCTGGTCGACGAGTGCATGGGCTGAGGCGAAAAGGATGGGAAAATCCGCTTCATGAGCAAACTCCCGGCAAAGCGCTTCCACCTCGTTTTCTCCCTCCTGATGGGGGTAATGATGGTGTTCATCATGACCTTCGTGATCACGCTGGCCAATATCGGCTGGCGGGCCGACTTCCTGTTTGCCTGGGCGCGGGCTTTCGCGGTCGCCTACCTGGTCGCGGTGCCGGTGATCTATTTCCTGGCGCCTTTCGCACGCAAGCTCGCCGCGCGGTTCGCAGAGATGCCTTAGTGCCGCGCGCTTCCCATGGCGGGTAAGCGCACCGGCCAGGTCATCGCCCTGGGCGTGACCCAGACCGTGGCCTGGGCTTCCTCCACGTACCTGCCGGCAATCCTCGCCGAGCCGATCGCACGCGAACTCGCAATCTCGCGCAGCACCGTGTTCGGCGCTTTCTCGGTTGCGCTGATCGTGATGGCGGTCACCGGCCCGACGGTGGGCCGGGCGATCGACCGGCAGGGCGGGCGCGGCATCCTCGCGCTCTCCAACCTGGTGCTCGCCGCAGGGCTCGTGCTTCTCGGTTGCGCCGGCAGTCCGACAGTGCTGTTCGCCGCATGGTGCGTGCTCGGCGTCGGCATGGCGATGGGCCTCTACGACGCGGCGTTCGCCACGCTGGTGCGGCTGCATGGCGTGGAGGCGAGGGCGCCCATTACCGGCATCACCCTGATCGCCGGATTCGCCAGCACCGTGGGCTGGCCGTTGACCGCCTATCTCTCGGCAAACTTCGGCTGGCGCGCGAGCTGCTTCGCCTGGGCGGCGATCCTGCTGCTGCTCGCCCTGCCGCTGAACCTGCGCTTCATCCCGCGCCTGGCGAGGCGCCCGGCCCGGAGCGCCGCCGCCGCCGCCGAGGCTTCCGCGGAGGAGGCGCAACCGAAGCGAAAGGCGCTGCCGCACGAGTCGCGCACGCTGTTCCTGCTGGTCCTCTTTTCCGCGACGTCCGCATTCATGACCTCGGCCATGGCGGCGCACCTTCCGGGCCTGCTGCTGGCGGCCGGGACCAGTGCCGTGGCCGCAATCACCGCGGCTGCCCTGCTCGGCCCGGCGCAGGTGACCGCGCGCCTGGCCGAGTTCATCGCGGCGCGCGAATACCGCTACCACCCGGTCATCACCGCGCGGATCGCGACCGCGCTGCATCCGGTCGGTGCGCTCGTGCTCAGCCTGTTCGGCGGGTCGGCCCTGGCGGCCTCCGCTTTCACGGTGATCCACGGCGCCGGCAACGGGATGATCACCATCGCCAAGGGCACGCTGCCGCTGGCGCTGTTCGGGTCATCGGGATACGGCGCGCGCCAAGGGTTGATCGAGGCGCCTTCCCGCGCTACCCAGGCGCTCGCGCCTTTCGCGTTCGGGCTGGTGCTCGAAGCCTGGGGCGTGCATGTCGCGCTCGGGCTTTCGGCGGGCGCTTCGCTGGTGGCGTTCTGCGCGCTGATGGTGTTGCGCGACGACAAGAAGGCCTAGTGGCCTCGCCCAGGGCCTCTACTGCACGGTATAGCTATCCAGAACGATATGCCTGGCGCCGCCGTTCTTTGCGCCGCCCTCCGCAGCAGCGCGCCGGGTACCACCCGGAGCGCATTCGGCCCCGTCTTGCGGGTGTCGGGCTAGGTGTTTAGATCCCAGGCCACGCTCTGCGCGCCATGCCGGCCGAGAAACGCATTCGCCTGCGAAAAATGCCGGCATCCGAGGAATTTGCGCGCCGAGAGGGGAGACGGGTGGGCGGCCTGCAGCACGAGGTGCCGCGAGGCGTCGATGAGTGGTGCCTTTGCGCGCGCGTGATTGCCCCACAGCATGAACACCGCGTGCCTCGAACTCGAGGATGCGAACGCGATCAGTGCGTCTGTCACCTTCTCCCAGCCGACATCGGCGTGCGACGCAGCCTGCCCAGCCTCGACGCTGAGCGAAGTGTTCAGCAGCAGCACGCCTTGTTCGGCCCATCCTGTGAGTTCGCCATGCGCTGCAGGCGCGATGGCCAGGTCGGACGCAAATTCCTTGTAGACGTTGCGCAGCGATGGCGGGATGCGCACCCCCCGCGGCACCGAGAAGGCGAGGCCCATGGCCTGGCCTTCTCCGTGGTAGGGGTCCTGGCCGAGGATGACTACCCGGACAGCCTCGGGCGCCACCAGCTCAAGCGCACGATAGCGAAGCTCTGCCGGGGGATAGACCTGAATGCCCTCGGCCTCGCGCGCCGCGACATGCGCCTCGGCGCGCGCGAGGGCCTCGCGCGCGGCCGGGTCGAGCGCGCCCAGCCAGGACTTGGGAAACGTGCTCAGGCCGCAGTCAATCCGCAGTCAGTCTTTGGCGAGCAGGTTCATGAGCGAGGACGTATCCCAGCGCGCCCCGCCCCGCGCCTGCACCTGCGCGTAGAACTGGTCGATCATGGCCGTCGTGGGCAGGCGCGCGCCGTTTTTCCTGGCTTCCTCGAGGCAGATGCCGAGGTCTTTCCTCATCCAGTCCACAGCGAAGCCGAAACCGTCGAATTTGACTTCATCCATCGCTTTCCAGCGGTTCTCCATCTGCCACGAGCCCGCGGCACCCTTGGAGATCACGGCGACGACCTTTTCCATGTCGAGGCCGGCCTTCTTGCCGAAGTTGAGCGCCTCTGAGAGGCCCTGCAAAATGCCTGCGACGGCAATCTGGTTGACCATCTTGGTGAGCTGCCCCGCGCCGGCGGCGCCGATCAGCACGCAGCTCTTGGCGTAGATGTCGAGCACGGGCTTGGCCTTCGCGAACACGGCGTCATCGCCGCCGCACATGATCCCCAGTTGGCCGTTGACCGCGCCGGCCTGGCCGCCGGAAACGGGGGCGTCGATGAAGTCGAGGCCCTTCTCCTTGCACTTGGCGTAGAGCTCCCGTGCGACGATGGCAGAGGCGGTCGTGTGGTCCACCAGGGTAGCGCCTTTCATCATGCCGGCCAGCGCGCCGTTGTCCCCATAGACCACCGAGCGCACGTCGTCGTCGTTGCCCACGCAAATCATCACGAACTCGGCGCCGGCTGCGGCCTCCTTCGGGGTGGGGGCCGACTTGCCGCCGTATTCCTTTGTCCACTGGGCCGACTTGGCTGCGTTACGGTTGTAGACGGTGACCTCGTGGCCGCCCTTTTTGAGCAGGTGGCCGGCCATGGGGTAACCCATGATGCCCAGGCCCAGGAAAGTTACTTTCGCCATGACGGAATCTCCAAGCGGTTGTCTGGATTGAGGAAAGGGCGAATCTTACACCCCGAGCCACACCGCTTCCCCGGGGTTGTCCGGGCTCACTGCATGAGCCCCTTGCGGAGCGCTCCGGTCAACCTATACAATTACTGCACGTTTATACAGTACTCGGTGTTAGCCCGGGTCGCCCGCAAAGCAAGGCGGCCTGCCATTCGAAGCTGACGGCACATAAGAAGGAGTAGTCATGGACGATAACAAAGCCAAAGCCCTTTCCGCCGCCCTGTCCCAGATCGAAAAGCAGTTCGGCAAGGGCTCCATCATGCGCATGGACGCCTCGGCGATGCAGGACATCCAAGTGGTGTCCACCGGTTCGCTGGGCCTGGACCTCGCGCTCGGCGTCGGCGGCCTGCCGCGCGGCCGGGTGGTCGAGATCTACGGCCCGGAGTCCTCGGGCAAGACCACCCTCACGCTCCAGGTGATTGCGGAAATGCAGAAGCTCGGCGGGTCCGCCGCCTTCATCGACGCGGAAAACGCGCTCGACCCGCAGTACGCACAGAAGCTCGGCGTCAACATCGACGAGCTCCTGATCAGCCAGCCGGACACCGGCGAGCAGGCGCTTGAAATCGCCGACATGCTGGTGCGCTCCGGCGCCGTGGACGTCATCGTGGTCGACTCGGTGGCGGCGCTCACGCCCAAGGCCGAAATCGAGGGCGAGATGGGCGAGCCGCAGATGGGCCTGCAGGCCCGCCTCATGAGCCAGGCGCTGAGGAAGCTCACCGCCAATATCAAGCGCACCAACACGCTGGTGATCTTCATCAACCAGATCCGCATGAAGATCGGCGTGATGTTCGGCAACCCCGAGACCACCACCGGCGGCAACGCGCTCAAGTTCTACGCCTCCTGCCGCCTCGACATCCGCCGCATCGGCGCGATCAAGAAAGGCGACGAGGTCATCGGCTCCGAGACCCGCGTCAAGGTCGTCAAGAACAAGGTGGCGCCGCCGTTCCGCCAGGCCGAGTTCGACATCCTCTACGGCGAGGGCATCTCGCGCGAGGGCGAAATCCTCGAGCTCGGCGTGCTGCACAAGATCGTCGAGAAGACCGGCGCCTGGTACGGCTACAACGGCGACCGCCTGGGGCAGGGGAAGGACAACGCCCGCGAATACCTCAAGGAAAGGCCCGAAATCGCCAAGGAGATCGAGGCCAAGATCCGCAATGCCGCCGGCATCGCTGCCGGACGCATCGAGGCCCCGGCCCCGGTTGCCGCCAACGAGGAAGGAGCGTCGCCCGATGACGTGGTGGTGTCCGTCTCGAGCCGCAAGCGCGGGTAAGCGGTGAGCCGGCCCGAGGTGGAGGAAGAAGGCGGGGAACCCGCCGGGCCGGATTCCCCCAGGGAGCTCAAGGCGCGCGCGCTGCGGCTGCTCATGCGGCGCGAGCACAGCCGCGCCGAGCTCGCCAAGAAGCTCGCGCCCCACGCAGGGTCCGAAGACGCCGTCGAGTTGTTGCTCGACGACCTCGTCGCGCGCAAGTTCCTGTCCGAAGACCGCATGGCAGACGCGCGCGCGCATGTGCTGTCGCGAAAATTCGGCACGTCGCGCCTGCGCCATGACTTGAAGTCCAAAGGCGTGGCCGAGGAAACCATCGAGCGTGTCGCGGCCGAGGCGCGCCTGACCGAGGTCGAGCGCGCGCTCGCCATCTTCAAGCGCAAATTCCGCGAGCCCGCCGATTCGCCGCAGGATCGCGCCAAGCGCATGCGCTTCCTCGCCTCGCGCGGTTTCTCGCACGACACCATTCGCAAGGTCCTTGCCCAATCTGGAAAAGACGAAACCGCCGAAGAATAGTTCGACTGAATTCATCCAGCGGTCATCCATAGTCGCGTCCCGCGCGTTTATTTCACCTCACACACAGAGCGGAGGTGAAGCAACAATGAACCAGACCCAGGCACTCGAAGTCGTACGGTCGCTCGCCAACGGCGTCGACCCGGACACCGGCGAAGTCTTCGCGGCCGAAAGCCCGTACCAGCGGCCGCAGACGGTGCGTGCGTTGTTCGTGGCGGCGCAGGCGCTCGAACAGCGCGAGCGCACCGAGCGGCGCCGCGAAAGCCTGCCGGCGAAAACCGGCGCGCCGTGGACCGAGGACGAGGACCGCACGCTGCTCGCAGGATTCGACGCGGGCCGCGCGATCGCCGAACTCGCGCTGGAACACCAGCGCACCCAGCACGGAGTCCGCTCGCGGCTCCTCAAGTACGGCAGGCTGACCTCATAGGCCGGCCCGGGTTCCGCGGCAGGGCGCGGGATCCTTTCAGCCGCGCGGGTGACGACTCGCGCGGCCTTTCCTTTACAATCGGGGATTCCCCGCAATTTGGTTGCATCCCCCATGAAAAGCGCAGACATCCGCTCGAGCTTCCTCGAGTATTTCAAGTCCAAGGGCCACACCATCGTGGCATCGTCCTCGCTCGTGCCGATCAACGACCCGACACTGCTGTTCGTCAATTCGGGCATGGTGCAGTTCAAGGACGTGTTCCTCGGCAAGGACAAGCGCGCCTACAGCCGCGCCACGACCTCGCAGCGCAGCGTGCGCGCGGGCGGCAAGCACAACGACCTCGAAAACGTCGGCTACACGGCGCGCCACCACACGTTCTTCGAGATGCTCGGCAACTTCTCTTTCGGCGATTACTTCAAGAAGGAAGCGATCCCGTTCGCGTGGAACCTCCTCACCGAGGTCTACAAGCTGCCCAAGGACAAGCTCTGGGTCACCGTGTACCAGACCGACGACGAGGCCTACGACATCTGGGCCAAGGACATCGGCGTGCCCACGGACCGGATCGTGCGCATCGGCGACAAGCCGGGCGGGCAGAAATTCCAGTCGGACAACTTCTGGCAGATGGCCGACACCGGACCCTGCGGACCTTGCAGCGAGATCTTCTACGACCACGGACCCGAGGTCGCCGGCGGCCCGCCGGGCTCGCCGGAGGCGGACGGCGACCGCTATATCGAGATCTGGAACCTCGTGTTCATGCAGTTCAACCGTGACGAAAAGGGCGTGATGCATGCGCTGCCAAAGCCCTCGGTGGACACCGGCATGGGCCTGGAGCGCGTCGCTGCGGTGCTACAGGGCGTTCATTCCAACTACGAAATCGACCTGTTCCAGGAACTGATCCGCGCCGCCGCGCGCGAAACAGGAACCAAGGCGCTCAAGGATCCTTCGCTCAACGTGATCGCGGACCATATCCGCGCCTGCTCGTTCCTGATCGTGGACGGCGTGATCCCGGGCAGCGAAGGGCGCGGCTACGTCCTGCGCCGCGTCATCCGGCGCGCGATCCGCCATGGCTACAAGCTCGGCCAGAAGCAGCCGTTCTTCCACAAGCTGGTGGCTGACCTCGACCGCGTCATGGGCGCGGCGTATCCGGAGCTCACTGCAGCCAGGGCGCGCGTCGCCGAGGTCCTGAAGACCGAGGAGGAGCGCTTCTCCGAGACGCTCGAGCACGGCATGAGCCTGCTGGAGGGGGCGCTTGCCGGCGAGTCGCCGATGCTCGACGGCGAGACCGCCTTCAAGCTGTACGACACCTTCGGCTTCCCGGTCGACCTCACGGCCGACATCTGCCGCGAGCGCGGCATCCAGATCGATTTCGCCGGATTCGAGGCCGCGATGCAGGCGCAGCGCGAGCGCGCACGCTCCGCGTCCAAATTCTCGATGAGCGCGGGCCTTGATTACTCGGGCTCGAAAACCGAATTCCGCGGCTACGACACGCTGGCCCTGAAGGGCAAGGTGGTAGCGCTCTATCGCGAAGGCACGCAGGTCGAGACGCTCAATGCGGGCGATTCCGGCGTGGTGGTACTCGACAAGACGCCGTTCTATGCCGAGTCCGGCGGCCAGGTCGGCGACCGGGGCGAACTCGCCGGCACGTCCGGCAGCTTCGAGGTGGAGGACACGCAGAAGATCCAGCCCGAGGTGTTCGGGCACCATGGCCGGGTCAAGGCGGGCGTTCTCCATGTCGGGGACGAACTCGAAGCGCGCGTGGACACGAAACTGCGCGAGAGCTCGATGCGCAACCATTCAGTCACCCACCTCATGCACAAGGCGCTGCGCGAAGTGCTCGGCCCGCACGTGCAGCAGAAGGGGTCGCTGGTCGACTGGGACAAGACGCGCTTCGACTTCGCGCACAACAAGCCACTGACCGACGACGAGATCCGCAGGGTGGAAGTGCTGGTGAACGGCGAGATCCTGCAGAACACCGCCACCCGCGCGCGCGTCATGCCCATGGAAGAAGCCAAAGGCTCGGGCGCGATGATGTTGTTCGGCGAAAAGTACGGCGACGAAGTCCGAGTGCTCGACATAGGGTCGTCCCGCGAATTCTGCGGCGGGACGCACGTGGCGCGCACCGGCGATATCGGTGCGTTCAGGATCTACGCCGAAACCGGGGTGGCTGCGGGCGTGCGCCGCGTGGAGGCGACCACGGGAGTGAACGCGCAGGCCATGACCGACAACCAGCTGGGTGAATTCCGCGAGGTCGCCAAGCATCTTCGCACCCAGCCCGGGGCGGGCATGGTCGAAAAAGCCCTGCTCGGCCTGCTCGACGAGAAGAAGGCGCTGGAGAAGGAACTCGCCAGGCTCAAATCGAAGATCGCGTCCTCGCAGGGCGACGACCTCCTGTCGCAGGCCGTGGACGTCAAGGGCGCGAAGGTGCTGGCCGCCGTGCTCGAGGGCGCGGACGCCAAGACCCTGCGCGAAACCATGGACAGGCTGAAGGCCACGCTGAAGTCGGCGGCGATCGTGCTTGGCGCGGTGGCCGACGGCAAGGTCGCGCTGATCGCGGGCGTGACCGCCGATCTCACTGGCAAGGTCAAGGCGGGCGAACTCGTCAACTTCGTCGCCCAGCAGGTGGGCGGAAAGGGCGGCGGGCGTCCCGACATGGCTCAGGCCGGCGGCACTGAACCGGCCAAGCTCCCGGCCGCCCTGGCCGCGGTCAAGGACTGGGTGGAGCAGCGGGTCTGACCGTCGGTATGACTGCGGGCGCGGGCCTGCGCGCCGCGGCCTATCGTCCAGTCGCGGTCTGCGCGCTGTGCTACGGGATCGGTGTGGTCCTCGCGCGCGTGGCCTTCGAGGACGGCAGCAACGCGCTTACCGTCGTCACGGTGCGCTGCCTCTTCGCGGCGCTCGCAATCGGCGTCGCCCTGCGCGCCGGCGGATCGGTCGCGACGCCGCCGCGCGAGCGCGCGTTGCTGCTCGCCCTGGGCCTCGCGTTCGCGCTCAACGTGTTTGCGTTCTACAAGTCGATCGAGCTGCTGCGCGTGCCGCTCGCGATCCTGCTGTTCTACGTGTACCCGCTGCTGTCGGGAATCTTCAGCGCGCTCGCCGGACTCGAGCGGTTCAACCGCCGCACGCTGGTGTTCGGGCTGGTCTCTTTCGCGGGATTGGCGCTCGCCACCGGCGCGTCACCCGAGGCGCTGGACCTGCTGGGCGTGGGATACGCGCTGCTGGCCGCGGTGCTGATCGCGGCGATCCTCGTCGCATCGACGCGTTTCGTCGCGCACGTCGATGCCAAGGGGCGCACGTTCTGGATGATGGCAAGCACCTCGATGGTGCTCCTGTGCGCCGCGATAGCGGGCGATGCGGCGGCCTGGCCCCGCAGTGCCACGGGATGGTGGGCGGTTGTCGCGGTGTGCGGGCTCTACGCGATCGGCCTGGTGGCGCTGTTCACCTCGGCCACGCGCATCGGGCCGCTGCGCACGTCGCTCATCATGAACGTCGAGCCCATCATCGCGATCTCGGCGAGCTGGCTGATCCTCGGCCAGGGCCTTGCGCCCGCGCAGCTTTTGGGCGGCGCGCTGGTGATCGCCGGCGTGATCGGCGCGCAGGTGGGCAAAGGGGGCTAGAAGCCGATCCTCGCCCGTTTCACGTTGCGGTTGTCCTGCACGTCCTCGGGCCCGATCTCGGCGCGGCCGGCGAGCTTGGCGTTGCCGAACCCGGACTGGATCACGCGGCGCATTTCGCGCGGCCCGTAGGTCGCGAGCTGTTGCAGCACGACGGGGGAGAGCGACTCGGGAAACGCCTTGCCCCAGTCGTGCCCGCCGCGAATCTCCCGGTAGATGGACATCGCGATGCGCGCGGCACCCTCGGCGTCTGGTGGCGCGATCTCGTAGACGTTCATGCGGTTGAGGATCGGCTCGGGAATCCGCGACGCGTCGTTGGCCGTGGCGAACCACACCGCGCCCGAGGCGTCGATCGGCACTTCGACGAATTCGTCCACGAAGCGCGCGGCCGTGCCGCCCTCGAGCAGCTCGTACAGCGCCCCGAGCGGGTCGTACTGGCCGTCGCCCGAGGCCTTGTCGATCTCGTCGATGACCATCACCGGGTTGGCGTAGTCGCCGTTCACGAGGGTGTCGAACACCTTGCCGGGCTTGGCGTTCTTCCACTGCGAGGAGGCGCCCGACAGCACCCATCCCGCGGTGAGCGAGCTCATCGGCACGAAGCCGTAGCCGGTGCCCATGAGCTGGGCGATGCGCCGCGCGAAGTGGGTTTTGCCGATACCCGGGTCGCCAAGCAGCAGCATGGGCGGCAGCTCGATCGAGTCGGCCGAATCGATGCACAGTGCGAGCTGCTTCCTGATGTCCTCCAGCACTTCGGCAAAGTTCGGCAGCTCCTCGAACAACTCGTCCATCACCGGCATCGCCGAGGGCTTCACGGTGAAGCGCTGCCCGCCGAGCTTGAGCATCTTCCCGTACACGGCGCGCAGGGACTCGTTGGCGCTGGGCGGAAGCTCCTGCAATGCCCGGTCGACGTTCGCGACGTGATACACGTCCTTGAATCCGGCGATGGGAAGCGCCGGGGCGGGGGGACTAGCGACGGTTGCCGACATGTTGTTTTCTCCTTCGTTTATGCGACGGGAACAACGCGCTGTGCAAAACGTAGCACGGTGGTTACGCTCTAGCAATACTCAGGCCACGTAACGTCTATCGACCCCGCGCGGATGACCTTGAGCACGCGAAAGGCTGGCAGCACTCGGACGGCCTGACTGCCAGCCGAGAGTGCCGGATTTGCCAAACCCCCAGCCTTCGTGTTTGAATCGGCCACCATGAGCCACCGGTTTTATGCGTACTTCTTCTTTTTCTCCCGCCTGGCGGCGGAGGGGACCGGCTAAGCTCACCCGGAATTTTCACCCAACGAACCGCCAGCGCAGAGATGCCTGGCGGTTTTTGTTTTTTTGAGGCATGACAATGACCACATCCGTTGACAGTTACCTCGGCACCGTCCCGGTGGACAAGACCTCCCTTACGGATGACGAGCGCATCGAGAACGTCGTTCCGCTGCCGCCGCCCGAGCACCTGATCCGTTTCTTCCCGATCCAGGACACGCCGGTCGAGACGCTGATCTCGAACACGCGGCGCCGGGTGCACGAGATCCTGACCGGGCAGTCCGACCGGCTGATCGTGATCGTCGGGCCCTGTTCGATCCACGACCCGGCCGCGGCGGTCGCCTACGCAGAGCAGCTGCGCGCGGAGCGGGAGCGCCACGCGGACGACCTCGAGGTGCTGATGCGCGTCTACTTCGAGAAGCCGCGCACCACGGTCGGCTGGAAGGGGCTCATCAATGACCCGTACATGAACGGGAGCTTTCGCATCAACGAGGGCCTGCGCATCGCGCGGGACCTGCTCGTGCGGATCAACCAGGCCGGCGTGCCGGCGGGCTGCGAGTTCCTCGACGTGATCTCGCCCCAGTACATCGGCGACCTCGTGTCGTGGGGCGCCATCGGCGCGCGCACCACGGAGTCGCAGGTGCACCGCGAGCTGGCCTCCGGCCTGTCCGCCGCGGTCGGTTTCAAGAACGGCACCGACGGCAACGTGAAGATCGCCGTGGACGCGATCCTGGCCGCACGCCAGAGGCACCATTTCCTGTCGGTGCACAAGAGCGGGCAGGTGGCCATCGTGGAAACCCGCGGCAACGACGACTGCCACATCATCCTGCGCGGCGGCAAGGCGCCCAACTACGACGCCGCGAGCGTGCAGGCCGCCTGCCAGGAACTGGCCAAGGCCAAGCTCCCCGAGCGCCTGATGGTCGATTTCTCGCACGCCAACAGCTCCAAGGACTACAAGCGCCAGATGAATGTCGCCAACGACATCGGCGGGCAGGTCGCGGCTGGCGAGCGGCGCATAGTGGGGGTCATGGCGGAGTCGAACCTGGTCGAGGGACGCCAGGACCTCGTGCCCGGCAAGCCGCTCACCTACGGACAGAGCGTCACTGACGCCTGCCTGGGGTTGGGCGACACGTCCCGGCTGCTCGAACTGCTCGCCGGATCGGTGCAGGCGCGACGCAAGCTTGGCAAGGCCTGAAGCTGGTAGCCTCGCGGGCAGCATGAGCCTGCCCCTCGAGACTTTCGCCATCGCGGCGCTGATCGTCGCCGGCGCCTATGTGATCTTCGGACTCACCGGTTTTGGGTCGACGGTCATCGCGGTGCCGCTGCTCGCGCTGGTGCTGCCGCTGAAGTTCGCGGTTCCGCTGATGATGCTGCTCGACCTGGCCGCGACGCTGGCGCTCGGCGCGCGCATTCGCAAGGGCATCCGCGTCGACGAACTGACCTGGCTGGTCCCCTGCATCCTGGTCGGCATGCTGGCCGGCCTCACCCTGTTGATCAAGGTGGCGGAAGCGTCGCTCCTCCTCGGGCTGGGGGCCTTCGTGCTGCTCTACGCTGTTTACGGGTTCACCCGCAGGGGCGTGCCGGTCAGGATGGGGCGTGCCTGGAGCGTGCCGGTAGGGTTCGCGGGCGGGGCGCTTTCCGCTCTGTTCGGCACGGGCGGCGTGCTGTTTGCCATGTACTTCACCGGCCGGATCCATGACAAGGACCAACTCCGGGCGACCAACGCTTCGATGATCATGTTCTCGGCGCTGGTCCGGGTGGTGCTGTTCGGCTTCGCCGGGCTGCTGACCCAGGACGACCTGCTCACCTGCGCCGCGCTGCTCGCGCCGGCGATGCTTGCCGGCTTCTTCCTCGGCAACCGCCTGCATTCCGTGATCCCGTCGGCAAGCGTGGTGAGCCTCGTATACGGCGTGCTCGCAGTGGCCGGCCTGACGCTCCTCGCGCGGGGCAGCGCATGACCGTGAACGAACTCGCAGGGCGCCGCTGGTTCCTGGGCGCGCTGGCGGCCACCCTCGCGTTCCGCGCCTGGCTTGCGGTGGTGCTGCCGTTTACCGGAGACGAAGCCTACTTCCTCGTCTGGGGCCAGCGGCCGGACATCGGCTACTACGACCACCCGCCGATGGTGGGCTGGCTGCTCGCCCTGCTCGCGCCGGTCTCCACCGCCGAGTGGGTGCTGCGCCTGCCGGCCGTGCTGTTGCCGGCGGCGCTCGCGTTCGGCACGCGCTGGTGCCTGCGCGCGTGGTTCGGCCGCGGGGCGGCAGAGGCCGACCTGGCGGCCACCCTGGTGCTGCTGGTGCCAGTCAACGTCTGGAACGTGCTGATCACGACGGACACGCCGCTCATCCTGTTCTCGTTCGGGGCGATCGTGCTGTTCGCCCGCGCCGCGGACCGCGACTGGGCCGCCGGGTTCTTCCTTGCGGGCCTGTGCCTGGGCCTCGCTTTCCTGTCGAAGTACTTCGCCGTGCTGCTGGGCCTGGGGATGCTCGCGTGGGCGGTGACGCGGCGCGGCCCGGGCGCGGGATGGCCCGGGCTGGGGTGGGTGCTCGCGGGTGCGCTGCCGGCCGGCCTCCTGAACCTGTACTGGAACTACACGGCCTGCTGGTCGAACGTGATGTTCAACGCCATCAACCGCCACGAGGGATCGGGCCTGGGCTGGACCAATCCGGTCCTGTTCGTCGCGGCGATGGCGTACCTTGCGGCGCCGCTCCTTTGGTACGCGTGGCGCGACCGTTCCGCCGTCGCGGCTACGCTCGGCGCGCCGGGCGCCCGGGCGCTGCTCTGCGCATGGCTGGTGCCGTTTGCGGTGTTCGCGTTTTTGTCGCCGCTCAAGAAAATCGGCCTGCACTGGCTGCTGTCGTTCGTGCCGCCGCTGGTGCTCACGCTGGCGATCGCGCTTCCGGCCGACAAGCTCGTGCGTTGCGTGCGCCTCTTCGCCGTGTTCGCGGTGCTGCACGTCCTTGTCGCAGGGGGGCTTGCGGTCGCGCCGCTCGAAACCTGGAAATCGAACCGGTTGTATTCCCGCCTGGTGCTGCAGTTCCGCACCGCCGAAGTCGTGGAGCGGCACGCGCCGTACAAGGATTTCGTGCCCGCCACCGACAACTACACGCTCTCGGTGATCCTGTCGCATTACGCGCGCCGGTACTTCTTCGTTTTCGGCGCCGGCACCTCGCACGCGCGGCACGACGACATCGTCACGGACGTGCGCGCCTTCGACGGGAAGGACATCCTCGTCGTGCGGCGCGACCCGCCCCCGGAGCAGGAC
>JANNWA010000263.1:0-15605 GCA_031408275.1 Pseudomonadota bacterium | reverse complement strand
CCCACCATGCGGTGTTGGCCGCCATGACGATGCGCTTGTCCGGTTCCCAGAGTTTGATGATGTAAGGGCCCGTTCCGTTGGCGTTGCGCGAAGCGAAAGACTCCTCCTTGGCGACGTAGTTCTGCACGTTCTCGGACTTGTTCTTCACCGACCAGGCCTTGCTCATGATGCGGAAATCCACCAGCAGGCGCAGCAGCACGGGATTGGGACCCGAAAGCACCATTTCGACGGTATGGTCATCGACCTTCTTGACTTCCTTTACGCCCGAGACGTAGATCTGGTTGGTGCCCTGCGGCTGGATGATGCGGCCGTAGGAGAACACGACGTCATCGGCGGTAAAAGGCGTGCCGTCGTGGAACTTGACGCCCTTGCGCAGGGTGAAGCGCCACTGCGAGGGGGAAACCTGCTGCCAGCTCGTCGCGAGGGCGGGCTCGACCTTGAAATCCTTCGTATAACGCACCAGGCCTTCATAGGAGTGCTGCAGGAGCCCGTGCGTGGTCGCGTGGTTCTGCGAGTGCGGGTCGAGGGTAAGGATGTCGTTTTGAGCGCCCCAGCGAAGAGTCGCGGCTTGGCTCGGCGCTGCAGCGATGGAGGATGCGACAGCTATGACGAAAGCGACGGCGGAAAACAGGCGTGAAATTTTCATATTCATCTCCACTTGATCCTTACTTTATGGGCAGCGATTCCTCGACCAGCGCGGCAAGATAGCCCGCGCCCATCGGGATCACGTCGTCGTTGAAATCGTAATTCGGGTTGTGCAGGAAGCAGCTCATGGGGCCGCCACCCTGCCCGAGGAAAACATAGGCGCCTGGCCGCACCTGAAGCATGTAGGAGAAATCCTCGCCCCCCATGGTCGGGTCCGCATCGGTGACGACGTTCTCGGCGCCGAATATCCTGCCGCCGACCCGGGCCGCAAACTGCGCCTCGCGCTCGGTGTTGATGGTCGCCGGGTAATTGCGGTGATATTCGATCTGTGCCGAGCCGCCCATGGCGCCTGCGACACCGGCAACGATCTCCTTCACGCGCTTTTCCGCGAGGTCGCGGGTTTCGGGACGGAAGCTGCGAACGGTCCCGCGGAGCATGACCGCGTCCGGGATCACGTTGTTTGCGCCAAGCTGGCTGGTCTGCATGGAGCACACGCTGACGACAACGGCATCCACGGGGCTGACGTTGCGGCTGGCGATGGTCTGCAGGGCGGTGATCACATGCGCTGCCACCACCACGGGGTCGACCGAAAGATGCGGCATCGCCCCATGGCCGCCCTTGCCGCGGATGGTGATCTGCATGTCGTCGGTCGCGGCCATGACCGGGCCGGGGCGTACCGCCATCTTGCCCGGCGGCAGGCTCGGCCAGTTGTGGAGCGCATAGATTTCGTTGGCCGGAAAGCGTTCGAACAGGCCATCTTCGATCATCACCCGGCCGCCGCCGCCGCCTTCTTCCGCTGGTTGGAAGATAAGGTACGCGGTGCCGTCGAAATTGCGGGTTTCGGCCAGATACCGGCCCGCGCCCAGAAGCATGGTGGTGTGGCCGTCATGGCCGCACGCGTGCATGCATCCTGGATTGACTGATTTGTACGGCATGGTATTCAGCTCGTGCATCGGCAGGCAGTCCATGTCGGCGCGCAGGCCCACTGCCCGGCCGCTGGAAGATTTGCGGCCCTTTACCACGCCGACCAGGCCCGTCTTGGCGAGCCCCCGGTGCACCTCGATTCCCCAGCCCTCGAGCTTGGCTGCGACGAGGTCGGAAGTGCGCTGCTCCGTAAATCCCAGTTCGGGATGGGCGTGGATGTCGTGCCGGATTCCGGTCAGTTCGGCGTGGAAGGCCCGGATGTGCTCCACGGGCGTGTCGAGTTTGAGGGGTGCGTTCAAGGGTTTCTCCTAATGTGTCGCGGTAGCGCGGTCGAGGCGCAGGCGCGGATCCACGGCATAGTAAAGCAGATCGACGACGAGGTTGATCACGACGAAGATCAGCGCGATCAGGCAAAGGTAGGCGGCCATGACGGGGATGTCGGCGACATTCACCGACTGGATGAAGAGCAGCCCCATGCCCGGCCACTGGAAAACGGTCTCGGTGATGATGGCAAATGCGATGATCGCCCCCAGCTGGAGGCCCGCGATGGTGATTACGGGCACGAGCGTGTTTTTCAGGGCATGGCGGAAATGCACCGAACGGTCGGACAGGCCCCGCGCGCGGGCGAACTTGATGTAGTCGGTGCGCAGCACCTCCAGCATCTCGGAGCGCACCAGGCGCATGATCAGGGTCATCTGGAACAGGCCCAGCGTAATCGACGGCAGGATCAGGGATTTCAGGCCGGAGGCCGTCAGGAATCCCGTCGTCCACCAGCTGATCGCGACCGTGTCCCCTCGCCCGAACGATGGCAGCCAGCCGAGCCATACCGCGAACACGAGGATCAACAGGATGCCGATCAGGAAAGTCGGGAGGGAAACGCCGATGAGCGATACCGCAAGGAAAACCTGCGACAGCCACGATTTGGGCTTGAGCGCCGCATAGACGCCCATCGGGATACCGACGGCCAGGGCAAGAAACGCTGCGACAAGGGACAGTTCGAGCGTCGCCGGCAGCCTTTCGACGAACAGCCGCGACACCGGCTGGACCTGGCGCAGGCTCAGGCCGAAATCGCCCTGCAAGGCGCGCCCGACGAAATGCGCGTATTGGACGTAGAAGGGCTTGTCGAGGCCGAGAAGGTGCGTAACCCGGACGCGATCTTCGGGCGTGGCATCCTGCCCGAGCATGAAAAGGACCGGATCGCCCACGAATGTGAACAACGAAAAAGCGATCAGGCCGACCGTCAGCATTACCAGGACGGCCTGTGCAATGCGGCGCAAAACGAAGGCAAGCATTTTCCGTGGGGGTCCAGTCACGCCTAAGGGTGGGCGCCGGATTCATGGTGCCGAAATCGCGGGGTGGAGTCAAACCACCCTTTAGAATCGGGCCGTGCCTGCAACCGACGCCGATTTCGCCAAGAAACTCACTGCCTGGCAGCGTCGCTACGGCCGCCACGATCTCCCTTGGCAGGGCACCCGGGACCCGTACCGGATCTGGGTGTCGGAGATCATGCTGCAGCAGACCCAGGTTGGTGCGGTCATTGGGTATTTTCAGCGCTTCATGGCCCGGTTTCCGGATCTCGCTGCGCTCGCGCAAGCGAGCGAAGAGGAAGTGCTGCAATTCTGGAGCGGGCTGGGGTACTACGCTCGCGCCCGCAATATGCACAAGGCCGCTCGTAAGGTGGTCGCCCAGAACGTTGGTTTCCCAACGACGGCTGCCGAGATCGAGGCGCTTCCCGGCATTGGCCGCTCGACGGCGGCTGCAATAGCTGCGTTCGCTTTCGGGGAACGCGCGGCGATCCTCGACGGAAATGTAAAGCGCGTCCTGGCACGTTGCTTCGGTGTGGAAGGGTTTCCGGGCGCCTCGAAAGTCGAGGGAGAACTGTGGGAACTCGCCGATCGCCTGTTGCCAAAGCGCGGCAAGCCGGGGGAAATCGAAGCCTATACGCAGGGGCTGATGGACCTGGGCGCTACCCTGTGTACCAGGAGCGCGCCGGACTGCGGCAAGTGCCCGGTATCTTTCGATTGCGTCGCACGCAAGGCAGGACGGACGGCTGAACTGCCTGCGTCCCGCCCGAAGACTGCACGTCCTACACGCCAGGCGACATGGCTGGTGCTCAGGTATCGGAAAAACGTTCTGCTTGAAAAGCGCCCGTCGAGCGGAATCTGGGGCGGTCTGTGGGTGTTTCCCGATTTTCCCGGGCCGGACCCGGCTCGGTACTGCTTGGCCGAATTCGGTTGCCGGCTTTCCGGACATCGGACATTGCCGGTCTTTACCCACGGGTTCACCCACTTTCGCCTCGAAATACTGCCGATCGTTTGCGAGGTCACCAAGCGCGAGGCACGGGCTGCGTCCCCGGGTCGTGCCTGGTTCGCCGAGCACGAGGCCGCCCGGGCAGCAGTGCCTGTCCCGGTCCGGAAGCTGCTGGGCCTGCTCTAGCCAGAAAGGCGGTGCTTCAGCAGGAACTGATTGAGGATTTGGATGCGCTGCGCGGCGTCTTCGATCTCCAACAGCTTTTGCTTGGCAGCGAGCGGCACTGGCAGGATTTCGGTCAGTCGTGCGCTTACCCATGAAGCGGAGTCGAACCGGAACGGCGCGGCCATGATCTGCGCGCCGTGTTCGCTGATCACGGCCTTGAGAACGTTCGCGCAGGCGCCGAACTCCTCCGGCAGGTTCGTGTCCGCATCTACGGGAAGCATTTCGACGCTTGCGCGCCTCAGTCCGGCATCGGTGACTTCTGATTCGACGACCCGGAAGCGCTGCCCGCCAAGCGCTTTCACCGACAGCACGCCAAGCTGCTGCATGTCCCACTCGATGATTTTTGCGGTGCATCCCACGGATTCGGGTGTGGCGGGCTTACCGACCTCACGGCCGCTGCGGATGAGGCATACGCCGAAAGGCTCGTCGTTCCTGAGGCATGTCTTGGCCATGTCCATGTAGCGCTGCTCGAAAATACGCAGGGGCAGCAGCCCGCCGGGGAACAGCACGGCGTTCAGTGGGAAGAGGGTGAGTTGCAAGCGGAGTCCGCTCACTCGGCTGGCGCTTTGTTGGCGAGCCCGCGATGCCTCACCAGCACCGGCCAGTCCCGGCCGAACTCCGCTGCGAGTTTCTCGGCCAGATATACGGAACGGTGTTGCCCCCCGGTGCAGCCGATGGCGACCGTGACGTGGTAGCGGTTGTCGCGAACCATGTCCGGGAGCCAGCGCGCGAGGAATCCCCGCACGTCCTCGTACAACTCGCCGACGGCTTCCTGCTTCTCGAGGAAGGCGATTACAGACGCATCGAGCCCCGTGAGTGCGCGCAGATGCGGTTCGTAGTATGGGTTTGGCAGCATGCGGGCGTCGATTACCCAGTTCGCGTCCAGGGGAATCCCTTCCTTGAAACCAAAGGATTCGAACAGCAGCATCATCGAACCGGAGTGCAGTCCGAGGAGGTCCTTGATCCAGTGGCGCAGGGCCTTGGCCGGCAGGTCGCTTGTGTCGATTCTGTGGCCCAGTTCCGCAATGCCGCCGAGGAGCTCGCGCTCGCGCTCGATGGCCTCGGCGACGGTCAGTCCCTGGCCCGCGAGCGGGTGCCGGCGGCGTGTCTCCGAGAAGCGGCGCAGGAGCGATTGCTGGCTGGCCTCGAGGTAAAGCAGGCGGGATTCGATTCCCCGGCTGCGCAGTTCGGCAAGCCGCTCCGGCAGAGCGGACAGGGCCACGCTGCGCGCGTCCACGCTCACGGCGACATTGTCGTGTCCAGCTTCAGAGAGCATGCGTACGACGTCGGTCAGCAGCGGTGCCGGCAGGTTGTCGACGCAATAGAAGCCTGCATCCTCGAGCACCGTCAGCGCGATGCTTTTGCCGGAGCCCGAGAGCCCGCTTACAAGGACGAGTTGCATGGACATGCGGAAAGCCTACAACGAAACCGGCCGCAATGGCGACTACGGCGCCGCGGCAATGCGCGCGAGGTCAATCCTCGTCGCTTTGCCCGTCGTACTCGATGGCTTGCCGCTGCCTCGTGACGAACTCTGCTGTGCTGTCGATCCCGCGCAAGTGGAGGATGTAGTTGCGCACCGCGGCCTCGAGCAGCACCGCGAGGTTGCGTCCCGCGGCGACCGGGATCACGACCTTGCGTACGGTGAGGCCCAGTATGTCCTCGGATTGCTCGGCCAGCGGCAGGCGTTCGATTTCCGCGCCGCCGGGCGTGGGCTTCGCCAGGTGAACGATCAGCTTCAGCCGCATCTTCGGCCTGACGGCGGTTTCACCGAAGATCGTGCGCACATTGAGCAGCCCCAGACCGCGGACTTCGATGAAATCCTTAAGTACCGGCGGACAGCGCCCTTCGATGATCTTTGGTGCAACCTTCGATATTTCGACCACGTCGTCGGCGACAAGGCCGTGCCCGCGGCTGATGAGTTCAAGGCCGAGTTCGCTCTTGCCCACCCCGGACTCGCCGGTGACGAGTACGCCCAGCCCCAGCACGTCCATGAACACGCCGTGGCGGGTGGTTTTTTCGGCCAACGCCTTGGCGAGGTAGCGCGCCAGGGTCTCGATGACGCGGGGCGCCGCAAGCGGGGTAGCGAAGAGCGGGGTGTGCGATTCGCGTGCGCCCGCCAGGATCTCGGAAGGGGCGTGCACCCCATCGGCAACGATCACCGCCGTGAGCGGACCGGTGAAGAGCTTCGCGACAAATTCCGAGCGCGCCGCGGTGGCAAACGCGCCGAACATCGAGGCCTCATAGCTGCCTAGTACCTGGATGCTGTTCGGGTGCGTGAGGTTCAGGTGCCCGATCAGCGCCGCGGAGGCCGCAGCCTCGCGCTTGACCGCGGTGCTGCCGTCCTGCCCTGCAATCCAGGACAGCTCCAGCGGCTCGCGGTTGTCGTCATGCAACCGCGTGACGTTGACCTGCCGCATCTGGCTGCCATATGGAAATGAGTTGATGGAGCGCTGCAGCGTCGGGGGCCGCGAGCATCGAATCGCGCAAGGCGCGGTCGCTGAACATCTGTGCAAGCTCGGACAGGATCTGCAGGTGCCTCTCGGTGGCCTGCTCGGGTACGAGCAGGGCGAAGACCAGGCTCACCGGCTTGCCGTCCGGGGCCTCGAAAGGCACTGGCGCCGACAGGCGCATGAACGCTCCGAGCGCGTCCTTCATGCCCTTGATCCGGCCATGGGGAATCGCGACGCCCTGGCCGAGGCCCGTGGAACCGAGACGCTCGCGGGCAAACAGGCTTTCGTAGACGACGCTACGGGCAATTCCGTGATTGTTCTCGAAGAGCAGGCCGATGTGCTCGAACAGGCGCTTCTTGCTCGATACCGAAACGTCGACTGCGACGTTGGCGGGCGGAAGGAGCTTGGCGACGAGGTTCATTGGTCAGGACCGCAGCAAGGTCCTGTTCCGGAGGGAGGCGGACTGCGCGGCGCCGGATTATAGCCCAACCACGCCGTAGGGCTTTCTTGCTCCAAGGCCTCCCCGGGACAGGGTCACGGTTCGATGCCCGGCTGGTGCTTCAGCGCGTCGTGCGGCTTGGCCTTCGCCTTGTCCTTGTATTTGAGTACCTGGCGGTCGAGCTTGTCGACCAGCAGATCGATCGCGGCGTAAAGGTCCGCGTTGATGCACTCGGCATGGATGTCCTTGCCCTTCACATGCAGCGTAACCTCGGCCTTGCGCAGCAATTTGTCGACCGACAGGATTACGTGGGCGTCGATCACGTGGTCGAAATGGCGCGTGACGCGATCGAACTTCTCAGTCACGTAAGTGCGCATTGCCGGGGTTACATCTACATGATGGCCGCTGACGTTCAGGTTCATTGGCGCCTCCGGGCTATGGGTGGTGGGGATTACAGGGATTTTCTGAGATTAACAGGCGGAATCTGTAGAGACTCGCGGTACTTCGCGATCGTGCGCCTGGCGACCACGATACCCTGTTGGCCGAGAATTTGCGAGATGCGGGAATCGGACAGCGGCGTTTTCGTGTCCTCGGCGGCGACGAGCTGCTTGATCAGTGCGCGAATGGCCGTGGCCGAGCATGCCCCGCCCGTTTCAGTCGCGACGTGGCTGCCGAAGAAATACTTCAGCTCGTAGGTGCCGCGCGGGGTTGCCATGTATTTCTGCGTGGTGACGCGCGAAATCGTGCTCTCGTGCAGTCCCAGCGTTTCGGCAATCTCGCGCAGTACCATAGGTCGCATTGCGACCTCGCCGTGCTCGAAGAAGTGCCGCTGCCGGTCAATGATCGCCTGGGATACGCGCAGGATGGTTTCGAAACGCTGCTGCACGTTCTTTATCAGCCAGCGCGCTTCTTGCAATTGCCCCGACATGGGGCCTGCGCTGTTGCGGTTCCCGGAAAGCAGCGAAGCGTAGAGGCGATTGACGCGCAGCCTGGGCATGGCATCGTGATTCAGGCTCGCGCGCCATACGCCCTTGATCCTGCGCACGATTACATCAGGAACGACATACCTGGTCTCCACGTTGGAAAACGCCGCGCCCGGATGCGGATTCAGCCTCAGGATCAGGCGTTGCGCGGCGCGCAATTCGTCGTCGTTCGCGCCGGTGAATTGCTTCAAGCGCGAATAGTCGCGTTGCGCAAGGGATTCAAGATGGTGTTCGGCAATCGTCGCGGCAAGTCCAATAGCGTGCGCCTCCACGTCGGATTCCGCAGTCAGCGCGCGGATCTGCAGCAGCAGGCATTCGCTCGGCGTGCGTGCGCCCACCCCAGCGGGTTCCATGTTCTGGAGGTGGCGCAGGGCGATTCCGAGGTCTTCAATGTCGGCGTCCGCTTCGGGAGGCAGGAGTTGGGCGATTTCCTCGAGCGGCTGAGTCAGGTAGCCGTCGTCGTCGATGGCGTCAATCAGCATGCCGAGAAGTGCACGGTCACGGCGGGGAAGGTTCGTGAGCGAGAGTTGCTCGTTCAAGTGCTGGCGAAGCGACAGCGCTTCGGGCGCTACGAATGCGCGGTCCCGGTCCTCGTCGTCGTCGCTGCTGGCGCGTGGGGAGGCTGAGAAATCCGGCTGCCACTCGTCACCACCGGAATCCGGCGTTTCGCCGGACGCGGCAGGCACGGTTTCCGGAGCGCCTTCGAGTGTTGTGTCCGGGGCGGCGAAGGTACCGGGGGGCGTCAGCCCGTCCTCCGCGTCCGTCCTCTCCAGGACGGGGTTCTCCATAAGCATCCGCTCGATCTCCTGGTTGAGCTCGACCGTCGACAGCTGGAGCAGGCGGATCGACTGCTGAAGCTGGGGGGTCAGCGTGAGGTGCTGGGAGAGCCGGAACTGGAGTGTCGGCTTCATCGAGACGCGGTGATGGGACGCAAAGTATGGGAATTGTTGTCCGCCTGTGCGGCGGGACGGGGAGCCGGCACGGTCCCCCCTACATGCGGAAATTTTCGCCAAGGTAAACCCGGCGTACGCTGTCATTATAGACAATTTCGTCGGGATGACCGGACGCAAGGACGGCGCCGTCGTTCATGATGTACGCGCGGTCGCAGATACCCAGGGTTTCGCGCACGTTGTGATCCGTGATCAACACGCCGATCGAGCGCTCCTTGAGGAACCGGATGATTCGCTGAATGTCGAGCACCGCGATGGGATCAACTCCCGCGAACGGCTCGTCGAGCAGGATGAAGGCGGGGCGCGTGCCGAGCGCGCGGGCAATTTCGAGCCGCCGGCGCTCTCCACCGGAGAGCGCCAAAGCCGGGTGCTTGCGCAGATGCGCGATATTCAGGTCGGTGAGGAGTTCCACGAGGCGCGTCTCGATTTCCTCGCCGGCAAGGCCCTGAAGCTCAAGCACCGCCTGGACGTTTTCCTCGACCGAAAGCTTGCGAAATACCGAATTCTCCTGCGGAAGGTAGGAGATTCCAAGGCGCGCGCGGCGATGTATGGGCAGGTGCGTGAGTTCCCTGCCGTCAAGGTGGATGCGGCCGGCGTCGGCCGCGACAAGGCCGACGATCATGTAGAAGCAGGTGGTCTTGCCCGCCCCGTTCGGCCCGAGGAGGCCGACGATCTCGCCGCTGGATACGGAAATGGATACGTCCTGGACAACCGTGCGTGACTTGTAGCGTTTGCGCAGGTTCTCCGCCGAGAGGGCGCTCATCGAACCTTGTTCTTTGGTACGGTCGCAGGCGGCGCTGCGCCAGCCGGTGCGACGGCAGCAGGCGCCGCGCCCGGCTCATCCGGTTTTGCCTTGGGCTGGATCACTGCGCGCACGCGGCCTTCAGGGTTTCCCGCGGAGGACACGCTTTTTCCACTCAGCACGGAGAAAAACTCCGACCGCTGGTCGACCGAAATTGCGTCGCCGTGAACCTCATCCTTGTCACGCGAGATGCGCGCCCGCTCGCGCAGGTCGACGCGCTCTTTCTTGTCGTCGATCTCGATAGTCAGGGCGTCACCATCGATCCATTCGTCCTTGCCGTCGCGCTTCTGGCGGAACCGCGCTGGATTGCCGGTTGCGACAGAGATCTGGAAGCCTTCTGCATCCTGTCGGACCGTGATACGGTCCGCGCGCACTAGGATTGTCCCTTTGGTAAGCACGACGTTGCCCTCGAAGATGCTGATTCGCCGCGCATCGTCGGAACTCATGCGGTTCGCTTCGATGTGCGTTGGCTTGTCCTTGTCCGCCTTCTCGGCATGTGCCGCAAAGGACGCGGCCATGGCGGCAACGAGCCCGACGGCGGCTGCCGCGCCCCAGGGTGACCACAACGCCAGGAATCTCGAACTCACTTCTTCTTCCTTTCCTCGAATAGCCCTTTCACTCGTTCGCGCAGGTGCAGCAACCCCTCGGCATTGTCGTATTCCATGCCGCGACCCGTCAGGGATCTTCCGTCTTCGTCGATCGCGACGTCCTGATCCGTCAACACCAGGGACCGGCCGCGCACGACGTGCAGGAAATTCGTGCGCATTCGCATCTCGGGAAGCAGCGCAATCTCCTTTCGCACGAGCAGGACATTGTCGTAGAGGAACGTATCCTCGCCATCCTGACTGAGCGCGCCGCGGTCCGCTGTCATCGTCATCGGCGCTTCGCCTGCCTTGGAGCTCAGCACGCGGGGCGCATCCAGGTCGGTCGAGTCATCGTCGGGGTAATGTACCATCTTGCTGGCGGAGAGCGTGGATTCCACGGCACCTCCAGGCCCGTATCGGACGACCCTGAAATTGACTACGATGTAATCGGGATCGTGCCTGCCGAGCGAAGGATGGGTTTCCTCCACGCGCACGATCCGCTCGAGCCAGACGGTAAGCAGCGCCAGCGCAAGCATGAGCACCAGCGGGAAGAGGCGGGCATGGGACAGTTGCATGGGGCTCAGGCGAGGTACGGCGCTAGCGCGGCATCCAGTGTGCCCTGGGCCCGCATGAGGGCCTCGCATACTTCGCGTACGGCTCCTCTGCCCGCTGGCTGCGCCGCAACGAAATGGGAGTGTCGGCGGACGATTTCCGGCGCCTCCCGCGTCGTGGCGGCAAAACCGCAACGGGTGAGAACCGGCAGATCCACCACGTCGTCGCCCATGTAACCGCAATCGGCGGCGCTGAGGGCGAGAGACGCCGCCAGACCGAGGAATGCTGAGCGTTTGTCATCGATCCCCTGCAATACGTGGGGAATGCCGAGGTTTCGCGCTCGGTGAGTAACGACTTTCGAGCTGCGCCCGGTGAGGATTGCGGTTCCAACCCCGCTCGCCATCAGCATCTTGATCCCGTGGCCATCCAACGTGCTGAAGGCTTTGATCTCCTCGCCGGCGTCCGTGTAGTAAAGCCTGCCGTCGGTAAGCACTCCGTCGACATCGAAGATCATCAACCGCACGCCACGCGCCTTCAGAAGCAGTTGCTCCAGGAGGAGGTGCTCCAATCAGACCACCTTTGCGCGGAACAGGTCGTGCATGTCCAGCGCTCCGATCAGCACACCGTCTCCGCCGGACACGAGCAGCTGGTTGATCTTGTGGCGCTCCATGAGTTCCACCGCTTCGACCGCAAGAGCTTGGGGGCCGATCAGGCGCGGCGCAGTACTCATCACATCGGCGACTCGCGCGGATTTCAGGTCGGCGACTTTCTCCACGGCGCGGCGCAGGTCGCCATCCGTGAAAATACCCGCGATGCGGCCTGAGGAGTCCACGACCGCAGTCATGCCCATCCTCTTGCGCGACATTTCTAGGACGGCCACCGGAAGCGGCGCTTCCAGCGCCACGCTTGGCACTTCACCGCCGCGGCGCATGACGTCCGATACATGCGTGAGCAGCCTGCGGCCCAGCGCTCCGCCGGGGTGTGAGCGGGCGAAGTCCGCTTCTGAAAATCCGCGTGCATCGAGCAGGGCAACGGCAAGCGCGTCGCCGAGCGCAAGCGCAGCTGTAGTGCTCGCGGTGGGCGCAAGATTCAAGGGACAGGCTTCCTGCGCCACGCCGGCATCGAGGTGGATGTCCGCCTCGCGCGCCAGCGTCGAGCCAGCCTGGCCAGTGATGGAGATCAGCTTTGCGCCCTGGCGCTTAACCAAGGGCAAGATGGCGAGCAGTTCGGCAGACTCTCCCGAGTGGGAAATGCATATGAAGACATCCTCGGGACGAATCGTGCCGAGGTCACCATGACTCGCTTCGGCTGCGTGTACGAAGAACGCCGGTGTTCCCGTGCTCGCCATCGTTGAGGCGATCTTGCGCGCAATATGACCGGATTTTCCGATCCCGCTGACCACCACCCGGCCGTGGCAGGCCAGGATCAGCCCGAGCGCCGCCAGGAAGCTGCTGTCGATGCGGCTGATCAGGGCGCGCACGGCTTCGGCCTCGATTTCCAGCACGCGCCGGGCCAGCGCGAGTGATTTTTCGCCGGAACCTTGGATGGACTCGCAGGCTGCACTTATCATAGGCGCGAAGTGTAGCCCACCGCGTAGCCAAAGGCATAGCCCAAGGAGTCTTTCCTCCCTATGGAAGCAGCAGGTGTTTCCCTCCAGCCGGTACTGGTCCTGCTCGCCTGCGCGGTGTTGGCCGTGGTCGGATTCCGCAGTCTGCACCTGCCGCCGATGCTTGGCTATCTGGTCACTGGCGTGGCCTTGGGGCCCCACGCGCTCGGGTTGATTCCGGATACCAGCGAAACGCGCCATCTCGCCGAGTTCGGCATCGTGTTCCTGATGTTCTCCATCGGCCTCGAATTCAGCTTGCCAAAACTCATGGCGATGCGCAGGGTGGTGTTCGGGCTCGGGCTGGCCCAGGTCGTCTCAACGATGTCGGTCGGAATGGCGCTCGGCGTCCTGCTCGGCGCGTCCTGGCAGGCGAGCCTGGTGTTCGGCGGAGCGATTGCAATGTCCTCGACGGCCATCGTCTCAAAACTCCTGGCGGAGCGACTGGAACTGGACTCCCCGCACGGGCGGGAGATCATTGGTGTGCTGCTGTTCCAGGACCTGGCGGTGGTGCCGCTGCTGATAGTGATACCCGCCCTTGGGCGCCCTCCCGAGGAGATCGGCACGGCAGTAGGGATTGCGCTCGTGAAAGCGGCAATCGTGCTTGGCGCGCTGATCCTGGCCGGGCCGCGGCTGATGCGTTTCTGGTTCAACGTTGTCGCGCGGCGGCGGTCGAACGAACTGTTCGTGCTAAACGTCCTTTTGATCACGCTCGGCCTTGCCTACCTTACATCGCTTGCGGGCCTTTCACTGGCGCTCGGAGCATTCCTTGCCGGCATGTTGATCTCTGAGACCGAGTATCGCTACCAGGTCGAGGAGGACATCAAGCCGTTTCGGGACATTCTGCTCGGGTTGTTCTTCGTTACAGTGGGCATGATGCTCGACCTTTCGGCGGTAGCGGAACGCTGGTGGGTGGTTGGCATCGCGGTGTTTTTGATCGTGCTGGTGAAGTTCGGCTTGATCACGCTGCTTGCCCGTATGTTTGGAAGCACCCAGGGAACGGCGTTGCGCACGGCGCTTTCGCTTGCACAAGCGGGGGAGTTCGGATTCGTGCTGCTGGCGAACGCGGGTGACGTGGGATTTGTGTCGCCGGGCATGACCCAGGCCGTGCTGGCTGCGATGATCCTTTCGATGCTCATGAGCCCATTCATGATTGCAGCGAGCGACACCATCGTGATGCGTTTCTCAGCCTCGGAGTGGATGTTGCGCTCGCTTGAAGTGCATCGCATCGCCGTGCAGTCAATCGAATCGGAGCGCCACGTCGTGATTCTGGGGTACGGCCGAAACGGGCAACGCCTTGCCCGTTTGCTTCATGCCGAAGGCGTCCGGTACGTGGCGCTGGACCTGGATCCGGAACGTGTGCGCGAGGCGGCCCTCGCCGGCGACAGTGTGGTTTTCGCGGATTGCTCCAGGCGGGAAGCACTGACCGCCGCAGGGCTTTCGAGGGCGGCCGCGGTGGTGATTACCTTTGCGGACGCGGATGCGGCGGTCCGTGTGCTCGCGAACATCCACTCTCTGAATCCCTCGATCCCGGTGATCGTACGGGCACGGGAGGAAAGCGAGATCGAAAAGCTCCACGCCGCGGGGGCATCCGAGGTCGTTCCCGAAGCGCTCGAATCCGGCCTGATGCTTGCGTCGCATACCCTGGTCTTGATCGGCGTGCCCTTGTCCCGAGTGATGCGCCGGCTGCGGATAGTGCGCGACGAACACTATGGCTTGCTGCGCGGATTGTTTCATGGCGCGAGCGATGCCAGTGAGTCGCGCGATTCGGCGCAGCCCAGATTTCACTCGGTTACCTTGACCGCGTCCGCATACGCCGTCGGGAGGTCCTTTTCAGATCTGGGGTTTGGAACCCTCGGAGTGGAAGTGCAGGCGGTGCGGCGCGCCGGGGAAGGCAAGCTGGCGCTCACGGACGATTTGCTTCTCGAGCCCAATGACATCGTTGTTCTGCTGGGGATTCCGGAGCACCTCGCCGAGGCCGAGATTCGTCTGTTGCAGGGCTGAGGCCGGCCACCCCCTCGTCCACCGGACTGCCGCTATCCAGGCGGTGTCGACGGCATCTGTCTCAAGGTGGGTTGCAGCACGGAACGCGCCTCCGGCGGTGCTTTGGCGATGACGCTGGCAATTTGATTCCGCTCGCCCCTGGAAGTTTTCAGTCCCTGGGCAAGAAGCGCGACCGCCTCGTCTTTGCGTCGGGCCAAGGCCAGGAAAACGCACTGCCGGCTGACGACCTCGCTGGAAGGCCATATCCGAAGCACGCGCTCACCGATCGCGATCTTTTCCTCCAAGTCGTCCCGGTCCATCGGCAACGCGAGGAACAGAATCAGCTCGACACGCGGGGCCAACAGCCCGCTGCGCAGTTCGCGCAGGGTTGCACGGTCGCCGACGGCGCGGGATTCAGGCGCGATGGAGCGACCGCCGGACGCCGGGATTGCCAGGTCGAAGCGCGCATAGTCATAGGCGGTATTGACGAGAAGCAGAATTCCTCCAAGCGCACACGCCGCAAAGACGGCACGCAAGGCGTATGGACGTATTGCTATCCCGGTGCCTGCCCCCAGGCCCATCAGCATCGCGGCAAGCGCGAGAAAATTGGCATACGAGAGCGGGTATTCGAGCATTGCGTGCGTAATCTCTACACCCACGCAGGCCACGATCCACCACATCGCCGGACTGTGGGCTCGCCATAGCGCGGTCTTCGACCGCATTGTCCAGGCCAGAAGGCCTGCGGCGACCGGGACGGCGCCAACGAGCCCGGTTTCCGCGAGGAGCTGCAGAACCAGGTTGTGCGCCGAGTTCCAGATTTCCCCGGTAGCCAGCTCGATCGGCAGTCCGTGCACAAAGGCCGCGCCCGAAAATTCTCCGGGACCAATGCCGAGCCATCGGGCGGTGGCGAACAACTCCCAAGCCAGTTGCCAGACAATCAGTCGCTGCCCCGTGGACGGATCGATGCTGGAGGTCCAGTCGGCGGGGGGCGCCGCACGCTCTATGGCGAACCCCGCAGCATCAAGAAGGACAGGAACGAGCGATTGCAGCAGCGATCCGGCAATGGCAAGCGCGATCGTGGCTTTGCATAGCCGGCGACCAAAGGTGCCCTCGAAGCGACGTAGCGCAAGCCAACCGAGAAGGACGAAGTACCCCAGGTACAGAAGATATGAGCGAGACGCGGCGAGCGCGGCTGCCAGAAGCAGGAGCAGCCCC
>JANNWA010000262.1:0-3393 GCA_031408275.1 Pseudomonadota bacterium | reverse complement strand
GCGAAGCGTTGCGGTTCGGCGGTCAGGTGATGAAGAACGTGGCCGGCTACGACGTCTCCCGGCTGGCGGCCGGGTCGATGGGCACGCTCGGCGCGATCCTCGAGGTTTCGCTCAAGGTCCTGCCGGTCCCGGTCGCGCGCGCAACGCTGCGCTTTGCGATGGATGAGGCCGAGGCGATCGCGCGGCTCAACGAATGGGGCGGCCGGCCGATGCCGATCAGCGCAAGCGCCTGGCACGGGGGCGAACTGGCGGTGCGGCTTGAAGGGGCGCAGGCAGCGGTGGACGCCTGCTGCGCGAAGCTCGGTGGCGCGCGCGCGGACGAGAGCGAGGCCGCGCGCTACTGGCAAGAGCTGCGCGAGCATGCCGATCGTTTCTTCGCCGCACCGGGCCCGCTGTGGCGGGTGTCGGTGCCGTCCACGGCTGCGCCAATCGCGCAGCCGAGCGCGCAGCCGAGCGCGCAGTTGATCGCGCAGTTGATCGAGTGGGGCGGCGCGCAGCGCTGGTGGAAGACGGCGGCCGAGGCCGGCGCCGTGCGCGCCGCGGCCAAGGCCGCTGGCGGCCACGCGACACTGTTCCGTGGCGGCGATCGCGCGGCCGGCGTGTTCACGCCGCTCGATCCCGTGCTCGCGCGCCTGCATCGCAACGTGAAGGCCGTGTTCGATCCGGCCGGCATCTTCAACCGCGGCAGGCTCTACCCGGAATGGTGACGAAGCGCGCGGATTTTGCGGCGAAATTATTCTGAGTTCCGCACCACAGAACAAGCCTACGAGACTCCCGAACGAATGCAGACCAGCCTTGCCGACTTCATCCGCGACACGCCCGAAGGGCGCGAAGCCGACGCGATCCTGCGCAAATGCGTGCATTGCGGGTTCTGCACCGCAACCTGTCCGACCTACCAGCTGCTGGGCGACGAGCTGGACAGCCCGCGCGGGCGGATCTACCTCATCAAGCAAGCCCTTGAGGGCGCCGAGGTCACGCGACAGACGCAGCTGCACCTGGATCGCTGCCTGACCTGTCGCTCGTGCGAGACCACCTGCCCCTCGGGTGTCGAATACGGACGCCTGGCCGACATCGGCCGCAAGGTCGTGGAGGAACGCGTGCCCCGCAGCGGCTGGCAATCGGCGCAGCGCTCGATGCTGGCGGTGGTACTTCCGAACACGCGCCTCTTCGGCGCCTTGCTCGCGCTCGGCCGCGCGTTCCGGCCGCTGCTGCCCGCGAAGCTCAAGGAAAAAGTGCCGGAGCGAGGCGCAGCCACGGGCCAGTGGCCGGCGACGAGGCACAAACGCAGGATGCTCGTGCTGGCCGGCTGCGTGCAGCCCGCGATCGCGCCGGCGGTCAACGCCGCCGCCGCGCGGGTGCTGGACCGGCTCGGCATTTCGCTCCTCGAAGTCCCTGGGGCGGGGTGCTGCGGCGCGGTACGGTTCCATCTGAACAAGCAGGAGGCCGGCAAGGCGGACATGCGCGCGCTGATCGACGCATGGTGGCCGCAGGTCGAGGCCGGGGCCGAGGCGATCGTCATGACCGCAAGCGGATGTGGCGCCACCGTGAAGGAATACGGCCACCTGCTGCGCGACGATCCTGCCTACGCGGCAAAGGCGCAGCGCGTCTCCGCGCTGACGCTGGATCTGGCCGAGGTCGTCGGCGCGGAACTCTCCAGACTGAAGGCGCTCCTCGGAGAAAAACCGGCGGGCGCCCCGAAAGTCGCGTTCCAGTCGCCGTGCACCCTGCAGCACGGCCAGCAGATCCACGGCGTCGTCGAGTCGATCCTCGAAGCCGCGGGCTACGAAACGGTCCCCGTGCCGGACCCGCACCTGTGTTGCGGGTCCGCCGGCACCTACTCGATCCTGCAGCCGGAGCTCTCGCAGCGGCTGCGCGCGAACAAGCTCGCCGCGCTCCACGCCGGGGCGCCGGCGGCGATCGCCACAGCCAACATCGGCTGTCTCGCGCACCTGCAATCCGGCACCGCCACCCCGGTGCTGCACTGGGTACAAATGCTGGACGGCCGCCTGGCGGCGCCGCCGGCTATATCAGAAACAGTATAGGGACTCTTCCGCGTGGCGCTTCCAGAGGCGCCGGCGCGAAACAAATGCCCGGAATTTTCGATTCGGCGTGGATGCCGCTCGTACCCTGCGCGACGACCGTCCATCGGCTGGCGGGGTCCAGGGTGAAAGAAATCGTCAGGTGTGCGCACTCGTGCCCTGTACCCTGCGTTGCGGAGGGTTAAGTTGGCGCATGGACTTCACTCGCAAGCACCAGCCGACATGGCACTGATCGGGCGCAGCGGCGGACCCGGGCGGGACCTGCCGCCCGTTGCGCACTCCGCGCTCGACGCGGCGCGCGTGGCTCACCTCTTTCGTACTGCGATCCCCGCCTACTTCGCGTCGCCGATCTACGTCGGCCTGCTGGCTCTCGCGCTCTGGGACGCCAGCACGGCCGACGCGCTCGTCGGCTGGATGGCCGTCACCATGGGCGCGGTCGCGGCGAGGTATTCGATCCATCGGGCGTATCTGCGTGCCACGGACAGGGACTCCGCTGCCTGGGAGCGGCGGTTCGCGCTCGGCGCGCTTGCCGCAGGTGCAGTCTGGAGCATAGCGCCCCTGGTCTTCTTTCCCACGGCCACGATCGTCGGCCGGATCGCCATCATCTTTGTCGGCGGGGGCGCACTCATCGGCGCGGCCGGCCTGTACGCGGCCAGCCGGGCCGCATTCATCGGTTTCTGCGTCCTCCCCATGGCAGCGACCGTGTACGTTCTCGGCTCGCAGTCCGATGCGGCGTACCAGGCGATGGCCGCGATGCTGCTGTTGTTCTCGGTGATCCTCTACGTCGTATATTCGCAGCTGCGGCAAAGCATCCTGGCCGCCTTGCGCATGCAACTGGAGAACGAAGCGCTGGCCGGGCAGCTCACGGCAACCGAAAGCCGCCTGCGCGATGCCATCGACAGTTCGCCCGACGGAATTGCCGTCTACGACGGTGACGACCGGCTGGTGGTGTGCAACGCTGAGTTTGCGCGCCTGTACATGCCCGGCAAGTCCCCGGAGGAACTGGTAGGGACGCCGTTTCGCAGGATCGCCGAGGCCGCATTCGACGCCGCCGAAATCGTTCCTGAAGAACAGGCAGGCGATCGCGAAGGCTGGATCCGCGGGCGCACGGAGCGCCACCTGGCAGGCAGCGGGCTACAGCGCCAGTTCCGCACGCACGACGGACGGCGGATGCAGGGCAAGTCGGTGCGCACGCCCCAGGGCGGCATCGTCGGGGTGTTCACGGACATTTCGGAGGCCAAGCGGGCGGAGGCCGCCTACCTGGCGGTGCTGGCCGAGGAAAACCTGGTCTTCGACATCCTCCCGGTCGGGATCGCGTTCGTCGAGAATCGCATCATCGTGCGCTGCAACCGGC
>JANNWA010000261.1:0-7247 GCA_031408275.1 Pseudomonadota bacterium | reverse complement strand
GTAGGCCACGTCGTCCCGGCGACCCGAACTTCCCAGCCACACGGCAAAGGCCGCCGCGGCCAGGGCGAACCCGATGATGAACAGTCCCTCGAAGAAATAGTGCTTGTCACTTTCCATGGCTTGTCTTCCTCGCTTTCATTGCGGCTTGCGCCCGTGGGCCGCGGAAAAATTCGTGCATCCACGGATGGTCCGACTTCATCAGTTCTTCCGCAGTGCCGACCGTGATCTTCCGGTCGACCAGAACGGCAATGCGGCCGCATACCGAAAAGAGGGTGGTGAGATCGTGCGTGACGATGACCACCGTGACCCCGAGGCTGTGGTTGAGCTGCAGTATCAGCGCGTCGATCCCGCTGGCGGCGATCGGGTCGAGGTCGGCGGTGGGCTCGTCGAGGAACAGGATCTTCGGGTCGAGCGCGAGGGCCCGCGCCAACGCGGCGCGCTTCACCATGCCCCCGGACAGCGCGGAGGGATACTTGATGCCGCTGTCGGCGGGCAGGCCGGCGAGCGCCAGTTTCATCGCCGCGATGCGCTCCTGCTCCTTCTCCTGCAGCGCCGTGTGTTCGCGCATCGGCAGCATGACGTTCTGCGCCACCGACAGCGAGGAGAACAACGCGCCCTGCTGAAACAGCACGCCGATCTGGGCTGCCTTCTCGGTCGCGCCCAATGACCGGACGGCCTTGCCGTTGAGGAGGACATCGCCGGCGTCGGGCTGGCGCAGCCCGACGAGCGTCTTGAGCAGCACCGATTTGCCGGAACCCGACCGGCCGGCAATGCCGATGATCTCGCCGCGCGCGACTTCGAGGTCCAGCCCGTCATGGATCACCTGCGCGCCGAACTTGTTGACGATGCCCCGCGCGCAGAGGATGGCCTCGGGATGCGCGCGGGCGTTCACAGGCCGACCTTTTCGAACAGGATGGAAAAGAACGCGTCGAGCACGATGACCATGAAGATCGACTTCACCACCGCGCGGGTGGTCTCCTTGCCCACGCTCTCCGCCGAGCCGCCCACCCTGAGCCCGTGCATGCAGCCGATGACGGCGATGAAGAAGGCAAAGACCGGCGCCTTGACCAGCCCGACGAACAGGTCGCTCCCGTCGATGACCTGCGGACGGCGCGCCCGGGATTGGGTCGGCGAGACGTCGAGCAGCGACTGGGCTATCGCGGCGCCGCCGAGCAGGCCCATGAGGTCGGCAAAGAAGGTGAGCAGCGGCAGGGTGATGACCAGCGCGATCACCCGCGGCACGACCAGCACCTGCATGGGCTCGATCCCCATCACCGTGAGCGCATCGACCTCCTCCCGCGCCATCATCACGCCGATCTCGGCGGTGAAGGCGGAGCCCGAGCGTCCAGCCACCATGATGGCCGTGATCAGCACGCCCATTTCGCGCAGCACCGACACCGCCACCAGGTTGATGGTGAAGTCCTCGCCGCCAAATGGGCGCAGCTGGGCCACGCCCTGGTAGCCGATGACCACGGCGATCATGACCGCCATCAGGCCGATGATGGGCAGCGCCTGGATACCGGTTTGCGCCACATGCCGCGAAATCGCGGCCGGGCGCAGGCACCCCGGGTGGAGCAGCGCGTTGACGGTCCAGCTCGCTGCGCGGCCGACAAAGGTGATGATGGCGATCGCGTCGTGCCAGGCATCGTCGGCGCCCTTGCCGAGCTGGATGACGAGCTGGCGCCAGCGTGGAACGGATTCGGCTTTCGGCAGCGGCTTGAGGTCGAGCCCGCAGACGAGCTCGAGCAGCGCCCGGTGTTCGGCGCGGACGGCGGTGAGTTTCACTTCCTTGTCGCGCAGCCCGCACAGGAACAACGCTCCCGGCGTGTCGAGGTTCCCGAGTCCGGACAGGTCGAGCGAGCGCGAGGAACGGCGCCTCGACCAGTTGGTGAGGGCGCTGGCCGCGTCGGCGAGCGTGGCCAGTCCAAGGTCGCCCGCCAGCGCAATGTGATCGCCCTCACCGCTGACGGCAAGGGCCGGAAGGACCCGGTCGGCGGAACGTTGATGCTTGTCTGCAGGCACACTGGTCACGGTTCGTCCCGCGCTCCACGAATTCAGGTGCGATCAGGCAGACTATTCGAAGCGTCCGGCAAACTCCGTACGCTGTCCCACATACTCCGCCCGCTCAAGGCCGGCGTTGCCCTTTCCAGTGGGTCATGGCGGTGTCAATTGGCGAGCCCGGCGACTCCGAAGACAACCCGACGGTGGCCTGGCCCGAGTCGCGCAGGAAGGTGACGGTCGGCACGCTCTCCATCAAGGCGGCCATGAACCAGAAGGGCGCCGAGTGCGAGAAGATCAACTTCGACCCGCTGGTCATGGCCGAGGAGATCGCGCCGACCAACGATCCGGTGCTGCAGTTCCGCTCGCCGTCTTACGCGGTTTCGTTCGCGAAGCGCCTCAGCGGGCAGTAGTCAGCGGTTGCCGGGCCCTCAATCCGATCAGGCCGCCACCCAATTGCCATGAAACCCGGGCGGCACACGGTGCGGGATGGTGATGACCGCTTGCTGCCGGCCACAGAAATCCCGGGCGTTGATGATTACCAGGGCGGTGGTCTGCTCGGCGGTGTTGATGACATAGCCCATCAACCAGCCTTCGTCTTCGGCTGATTGCGGACTTTCGGGCACGAACACGAACTCGCCGGGGTGGCGCTGCGCGCCGAACTCGTGCACCTCACGCTTGCCGGTCTCGAGATCGTGCTTGATGAGATGGGTCGCGGAGATGAACGCCGCGTCGTCACGGGCGAGCGGCACGCTGTAGGCATAGCGATAGGGCCGGCCGAGCAGGCGCTCGTCCATGCACCATGCCATCGCCCGTGAACCAGTGATACGCCGCCGGGTTGGGCGGCTTCACCGGGTTTGGCCCGATGCGCACATACAGGCCATCGAGCCCGGGCGGGATCGTCCCCTCGATCTTGAGCGCATCGAGCGTCACTTCGCGGTCCATCGGGGCGTGGATCCCGGTCAGAAACGGATGCGGCTTCTCCAGTGCCGGCAAGCGCCCGCGGTTGAACGCGGCAATCTTCATCGCACCCCTGGCGACGGTGTTGCGGATCAGCTTCTCGACTGTGCTGGGCATGCGAAGTCCTCCTTGATGGTGCCGGTATTCAGTCGGCCTCGGCGCCGATTTTCACCAGCAGCTTGCCGGTGTTGCCTCCGCTGAACAGCAGCCCCAACGACTGTACCGCGTTCTCCAGGCCGTCGACCACCGTGACCCGGTCCTTGATCCGGCCGGCCGCGATCCATGGGCCCATCGCGGCGGCGAACTCGCCCAGCTGCGGCATGAAGTCGAGCACGATGAAGCCTTCGACTTTCAGCCGTTTCATCAGGATCAGCGGAAAATTGTAGGGGCCCGGCACCGGATCCCTGGCGTTGTATTGCGAGATCAGCCCGCACAGCGCGATACGGCCCCTGAAGTTCATGTTGGCGATCACTGCGTCCATGATCTCGCCGCCGACGTTTTCGAAATCGACGTCGATGCCCTTCGGGCAATGTTTTTTCAAGGCCGCGGCCAAGTTTTCGGTGCGGTAGTTGATGCAGGCGTCAAAGCCGAGTTCGTCGACCACGTACCTGCATTTGTCCGGCGCGCCGGCGATGCCGACCACCCGGCACCCCAGGATCTTGCCGATCTGGCCGACGATCTGGCCGACGGCGCCGGCGGCCGCCGAGACCACCAGCGTTTCGCCTTCCTTCGGTTGACCGATCCTGAGCAGGCCGAAATAAGCGGTAGCGCCGGTTGAGCCGAGCGCGCTCAGGAACGACGTCATCGGCAGACCCGGGATCGCGGGCAGCTTCTTCGCCGCAAACGGGCCATCGCCGCGCGCGATCGTATAGTCCTGCCAGCCGCCCAGGCCGGGCCGCACCCGTTCGCCGATGGCGTAGTCGGGGTGGTTCGATGCTACGACCACGCCGAGAGTCCCGCCGCGCATCACCTCGCCGATGCCGACCGGTGGCATGTATTGCTCCTGGTCCGACATCCAGATCCGATTGGTCGGATCGAGCGACAGGTACACATTGCGCACCAGCATCTCCCCCGGCCCCGGCACGGGCGCCGGCGAGGAAACGAGCTCGAGGTCGCCGGCGCTGATGTCACCGACCGGGCGGCGGCGCAAGCGCCACTGGCGATTCTGGTTCATGTGCGCAACCCTGCAAGGATCGCGAACGCCCGCGTCATCGAGAACTCGCGCGTCTTCGCGTCGTACGCCGTGGGGCTGCCGGGCATCATGTAGCCGTGCAGGATGCCGGGGAAGATGTGCAGCTCGAGGTTCTTCATGCGCGCGTGCGCCGCGCGGTAGGCGTCGAGCACCTCGGGCGGCGCAGCGGTGTCCTGGTCGCCCCACAGGAGGCACACCGGCTTGGTCACGCCTTCCAGGGCGCCGATGTAGTCCTTCATCTGCGTCGAGTGGCAGCCGATGCCGGCGTCGTAGCCGAGCTTGGCAGGCCCCAGGATCGCGAAAGGCCCGCCGTAGCAGAAGCCGATCGACGCTGCGCGGCCGTTGGATTGCGGGAGTTTCTTCACCGTGGCCAGCGTATCGGCCATGTCGGTTTCGTTGGCACGGATTTTCTCCAGCCGCGGCTGGCCGCGCGGGGTCGAGCGCGCATCGTCCCTCTTGAGCGGGCCGGGCACCGACTGCCAGAACAGGTCGGGCGCGGCGGCGATGTAGCCATGCGTGGCGAACTCATCGGCGATCGCGCGCAGGTCCGCGTCCACCCCGTGGATCGCGGAGGCAAGCACGATGGCCGGGACCTTCGCGGCGCCTTCGGGGAGCGAAAGATAGCAGTCGAATTCGCCCCTGCCGGAGGAAGAGCGGATCTTGATGCCTTTGGATGCCATGTGACTGTGCCCCGGACGGATTGAGGAAGTGCAGCCAATGTAGCGGTTGCGGCGCGGGCTGCGTGCGCCGGGAGCGAAACAGGGGCGGATCCGGCCTAGTGCTGGAAGAAGGAAGCGAGCAGCGCCTTCAGGGGCGGCGGCGTGTCCACGAAGCGGCAGCCCGAGCGGATCGCGCGCCTGCCGTCCGGCAGGGCATCCATGCGGGAGTAGCGAACCTCCAGGTCCACGGTGGCCGACGGGCGCCCGGGCAGGGCAATACAGCAGTCCCTGAGGCGCGTGCCGGGCTCCAGAGTGATGTTGGGGGCGTACTGCAGGAAGGCGAACCCGGCGGCGCTGATGTCGATGAGCGCGCCGTTGAAGGAGATCGGGCCGCCCGCGTCCGCGACGAACTGCAGCGGCGCATGCGGTTGGACGCTGGTGCGCTCGGCCGTGCGGCTCTGGCGCGTGACCAGGATGTCCGGAAAGCGCAGGCGCAGGGCGGGGACGCCGTTGTGCGAGGCACGCTGCGACCCGGCGGCCGAGAACTCGACCTGCCAGCTGGACGAAGACGCGTGGAAACTCGCGCGCGGGCGGGCCAGCAGCGCGGCCGTCGCGCACTCGTCGGCGCCGGGTTCGAGCAGGATGTAGGCGCGCGCCGGGTCGACGTACAGCAGCTTCGACTCGAACAGGATCTCGCCGCCGGCGAGGTCGCACGATACCTTCTGGCCACCGCCGAGAAGCAGGGCAAGCACGCGCGCGATCTCTTCCGGCGAGCGGGACAGGACGCCCGTCACCGAGAGGTCCGCCGCCGCGAGGGTTCCCATCCGCCTACGACGCCCGGTTCGCGAGGCTTTGCATCTGGAAGCGCCCGTCGTCGCGGAACAGGAACGTCTCGAGGAAGTTCACCGAACCGTCGCTGCGGCGCACCTGCGCGGAGGGCGCGGCGAACGGCGCTGCGCGGCGCACGCTGTCCAGCGCCGCGGTTTCGAGTTCCTTGTAGTGGTTCGAGCGGTAGACCGCGACGCGCGTCAGTTTGCCGTCGCGGGCGATCGTGATGTCCAGCACCACGATCGATTTGAGGACCGGGGGCAGCGGCTCTGCGAAGACCCGGGGGTTTGCGTGCGCGACCTGCTGCGCAAATGCGCGTTTGTACGCGTCGATCGCGAGCGGCGCGGCCTGCGCCAGCGGCGCGGCAAAGCAGGATGCCAGCAGGGTCATGCAGGCGATGCCGGATAGTGGCAGGCGAAGATTCATGGGCGCAAAGTTACACGGGCTGGGCCGGCGCATCTGCGCGCCGGCGCACTTAGCGGGGCGTGCCGCGAATGTGTCGATAGAATGTGGGCCATGACAACAAAAACCGCGGTTGTAGTGGGCGCGCTCGGCGTGATCGGGCGCTATATCGTCGAGCGCCTGGCGGCGCTGCCGGACTGGAACGTGGTCGGCCTCTCCCGGCGCAAAGGGGAGGACCGCGGGCGGGTCCGGTACATATCGGTGGACCTGCTCGATACGGCGGATACCGCCAAAAAGCTGGCCGGGCTCGGCGACGCCACGCACATCTTCTATGCCGCCTTCCAGTCCGCCGGAGCGCAGGTGGCCGCGGACTACGCCAGGGGCATCGCGGTCAACCGCGACATGCTGGTGAACTCGGTCAGCGCGGTCGAGCGGGTGGCCAGGGGGCTGCAGCGCGTCGTGCTGGTCACCGGCACCAAGTACTACGGCACGCACCTCGGCCCTTTCCGCACGCCGGCCAAGGAGGACGATCCGCGCCACATGCCGCCGAATTATTATTTCGACCAGGTCGACTGGCTGATGGCGCAGCAGAAAGGCAAGCCGTGGACCTGGACCGAGCTGCGCCCGCAGACCCTGTGCGGGTTCGCGCCCGGCACGCCGATGAGCATCGTGCCGGTGATCGCGGTCTATGCCGCGATCTCGAAGGAGCTCGGGCTGCCGCTGCGTTTTCCGGGCAAGGCGTACCGGTCGATCTACCAGGTGACCGATTCGGCGCACATGGCGAGCGCCGCGCTGTGGGCGGCCACCGAGCCGCGCTGCGCCAACCAGGCCTATAACATCACCAACGGGGATTACTTTCGCTGGGCCAACCTGTGGCCGCGCTTCGCGGAGGTGTTCGAGATGCCCTGGGCGGAGCCGCAGGCGATCTCGCTGGTGTCGCACATGGCGGACAAGGCGCCGCTGTGGGACGCGATGGTTGCAAAATGCGGGCTGAAGCCGCATCGCTTTGATGAGCTCTCCGCGTGGCCGTTCGGCGACTACGTGTTCAATTCCGACTGGGACGTGATGACCAGCACCACCAAGGCGCGACAGCACGGCTTCCATGACGTCGTGGACAGCGAGGAGATGTTCGTGCGGCTGCTCAAGCAGTTCCGTGCGGAGAGGATCGTTCCATGAATGCACTGATCGTCGGCGTGGGGCCGGGACTG
>JANNWA010000260.1:0-2415 GCA_031408275.1 Pseudomonadota bacterium | reverse complement strand
ACGATCTCGGGGTGCGTCTTCAGTTCCTGCGAGGCGCCACTGTGGACGACGGCGCCCTTTTCCATGATGAATACCCGCTGGCACAGCTTGAACGCGGTCTGCACGTTCTGCTCGACCAGCAGGACCGAGATGCCCGACTGGTTGATGAGGTGGATCTCGCGGCGAATTTCAGACACCAGCCGGGGGGCGATCCCCTCGGTCGGTTCGTCCAGGATGATCAGGCGCGGCTTCATCATCAGGCAGCGCGCGATGGCGAGCATCTGCTGCTCGCCGCCGGAAAGCGTGCCGCCGGCCTGCTTGAGCCGCTCTTTCAGGCGCGGAAACCGTCCGAACACGTAGTCTTCGCGCTCGGCGTCGGATTTTCCGGGCAGGCCGATGCAGAGGTTCTCGTAAACGGAAAGATTCGGGAAAATGCCGCGCCCCTGCGGCACATAGCCGATGCCCTTGCGCGGGACCTCGTGCGCGGGACACTGCCCGAGGTCGGCGCCGTCGAACTCGACCTTGCCCCGCCCGCGGGCGGCCAGGCCCATGATCGCGCGCAGTGTCGTCGTCTTGCCGACCCCGTTGCGACCGAGCAACGCTACCGACTCGCCGGTGGCGACCTCGAGCGATACGCCCTGCAGGATGTGCAGCTTGCCGAAGTGGACGTGCACGTCGGTGAGCTTAAGCACGCGCCGGTTCCTCGATGTAGTCCTCGTCCTCGGGCCGGCCAAGGTAGGCCTCGCGCACGGATTCGTCGGCCGCGATCTGCCTGGGATCGCCCGACGCGAGGATCGCGCCCTGCGCCATCACCGTAATGTCGTCGGCGATCTCGAACACGACCTCCATGTCGTGTTCGATGATCACGATGTCTATCGTCCTCGCAAGCTCGCGGATCTTGACCACGGTGCGCTCGGTCTCCGCGGGGCTCATGCCGCAGATCGGTTCATCGAGCAGCAACAGCCGGGGTTCGGCGGCGATCGCCATGCCGATCTCCAGCAGGGCGACGTCCCCGTAGGACAGCGTCCCCGCCTGGCGGTCGGCGAGTCGGGTCAGGTCGAGTTGCTCGAGCACCTGCTCGACCTTCTCGCAGGTTCGCCGGTAGCTGGCGGTCGGCCGGAACGGGTTCATCACCCCGTGCCGGGCCTGCGCCGTGATCCACAGGTTCTCCGCCACGGTGAGCTGGTGGAATACGCTTTTTATCTGCAGGGTGCGCGAAATCCCGAGGCGGCTGATCCTGTGCGGCTTCAGCCCGGTGATCTCCCTGCCGGCGAAAAACACCCGTCCCTCGTCCGAAGGCAGGAATCCCGAAATCAGGTTGAACAGGGTCGTTTTGCCGGCGCCGTTCGGGCCGATGATCGCGTGCAGCCGCCCCGGCGCAAACGCGAGGGTGACCGCGTCCACCGCGGTCAGTCCGCCGAACCGCTTGGTCAGGCCTTCGATCCTCAGGACAGGCTCCGCGGCCGTGGCCCCACTGTGGGTCTCGCTCATGGCTTGGCCCCGCTCCAGCGATCGAGCAGGTCGCGCCACAAGCCGACCACCCCCTTGGGCGCGTAGATCACGATGAGGATCGCCACCGCGCCGACGATCAGCGAATGGTGCTGCCAGTGGGTCGACACGACTTCGCGGATCACGATGAACAGCGTGGTACCGACGAGGGGCCCAAGCAGCGTGCCGGCCCCGCCGACGATGGTCCACACCACCGCCTCGCCGGACACGTGATAGAACATGTAGGTCGCGGAAGCGTACCGCCCGAAGAACGCGAACAGCGCTCCCGACAGTCCCGCCAGGAAACCCGCGATCACGAACGCGACCAGTCGCAGCCAGTACACGTTCAGGCCGATAAGCGAAGCGCGCACGTCGTTGTCGCGGATCGCCATGAAGGCCTTGCCGAGCGGGCTTCCGAGCAGGCGGCGCATCGCGTACAGGCAGGCGCCGACCGTGAGGAGGATGAAGAAATACTGGAACGCCTCGTTCGAGAATCCCCACTCGGCGCCGCCGAACCTGAAGGTGGCCGGCAGCGCGAAACTGATGCCGTCGTCACCCCCGGTGAGGGGCTTCAGCGTCAGCGCGAGGAAATAGAAGATCAGCGAAAAAACCACCGTGATGATCGCGAAGTAATGCCAGGTCAGGCGCACGGCGAAGATGCCCGCAACGAACGCCATCGCCACGGGTGCGGCCACCCCGAGCCCCAGGGCCGGCCAGAATCCGAGGCCCAGCTTTTCGACCCCGATCGCCACGCCGTACATGCCGAATCCGAAAAACAGCGCCTGGCCGAAAGACAACAGCCCCACGTAGCCGAACAGCAGGTTGACGCTCGAGGCGAACAGCGACCAGATGAGGATTTCCGCGATCACGTTCACCCAGAAGCGATCGGCGAGCGCCGGGACCAGCCACGGGACGGCGACCAGAAACGCGCCCGTGGCCCACAGAACG
>JANNWA010000259.1:0-4841 GCA_031408275.1 Pseudomonadota bacterium | reverse complement strand
CGGTCGCACAGAACCAGTTCCGCCAGACGGTGGCGTCGCGGGAGCCCGAGCTGCTTCCGTATGCCGCGCCAATGGCGCGCCGCAGGCGCATGGGGGCGCTGTCCGACGAGCTCGAAGGGCGCATCGAGGAGGTGCAGCGCGCCTCAGCGCGCGTGCGCGACATGCGCCGCTTTGTCGGTGACACGCTCAATGGCCTGCCCGAGGCGGCGCTGGTGGCGGACACGCAGCTGCGCATCACGCTGGTGAACGCGCAGGCGGCGGCCCTGATCGGCAAGCCGGCGGCGGTGCTCGGGGGTGTGCGCCTGGCGGAGGCGCTGGGACCGCTGCTCGCGCAGGGCGCCCCGGAATGGAATTCGCTGCTCGAAAAGGCGCCGCTTGCTTTCGAGGCGAAACACGCCGACAAGCGCGACCTGTTCGTGAGCGTGGTGCCGTTCTCCGGCTCGGGCGGCGAGCGGCGCGGCGTGCTCGTGTCCCTGGTGGATGTGTCGCCGCTGAAGGATGCAGAGCGAAAGCGCGACGAGTACATGCGCTTCCTGTCGCACGACCTGCGCTCGCCGCTGGTGTCGATCACGGCCATGCTCGACCTGCGCGAACTCGCTCCCGAGACGCAGAAGGAGGACTTCTTCCGGCGCATCCGAGCAAGCGTCGAGCGCTCGCTGGCGCTTGCGGAGGACTTCGTCCAGCTCGGCCGGGCCGAGTCGATCAGCGCGGCGCGTTTCGCGGCGGTGGACCTGGTCGATCTCCTGCGCGGCGCGGTGGAGGAGGCCGAGTCGCAGGCGCGCGCCAAGCGGATCGAGGTCGTGCTCGCCCATGCGCCCGACGCTGCGCTCACGCGCGGCGTGCGCGACGTGCTGTTCCGCGTGTTCATCAACCTGCTCAGCAACGCGATCAAGTACAGCCCGGAGGCCACGCGCATCGAATGCACGATCGAGCCCGAAGGCACGCTGTGGCGGGTGACGTTTGCCGACCAGGGCTACGGCATTGCGGCCGAGGATCTGCCGCGCCTGTTCGACCGGTTCGAGCGACTGGAGGCGGCCAAGCGCCGCGGGGAATCGGGGGCCGGCCTCGGCCTCGCTTTCGTGAAGACCGCGGTGGAAAAACACGGCGGCCGGATCGAGGTGAAGAGCGAGCCCGGCAGCGGCTCGCGGTTCAACGTCTTCCTGCCGGTGCTGCGCTGAAGATCGAGCCGGTGGCTACTTGGACGGCTCCGCGGGCGCAGGGGCGGGCGCCGGCGCGGAAACCTCGAGGCTGAGCACGAGGTCTGCGCGGGTGTCCTTGCCTTCGAGGCCGAAGTCGTCGATGCCGCGCACCCTGAGGAAGTAGGGGCCGTTCTCGAGGTCGGGCAGCAGGACTTCGTTGGTGGCAAGCATCGAATCCACGACCACTTCCTGGAAGTCGGCCCTGCGGGCCACGAGCACGCGGTAGCTCACGGCGCCCTCCAGGCGGGTGAAATTCAGGCGCACGGGTTTCCTGACCCACAGCCGGATCCCGGTCCACAGGCGCGGGGCCGGCAGGAGCGCGCGCGGCTGGCTCGGCGCCTGGCCTTCGAGCACGCGGGTGCCAAAGCCTTCCGGGACCGACACACTGCCGAGCTTGCCGGCATCTTCGACCTGCACGGCGCCTTCGAGCACTTCGGTGGTGGCGCGCCGCTTTTCCTCGTCCGAAACAACGCGGAACTTGGTGCCGCGCACCGCTGCCACCGCGATGGGCGTGCGCACTTCGAACCGCGCCCCGCTTGTGGTCTGCTTCGGCACGGTTGCCTCGACCCGGCCCGACTGCAGCATGAATTTCGCACTTTGCGCACTATCGAGCGGGGATTTGCGCACTTCCTCGATCGCCAGGTTGCTGCCCGGCTGCAGCACGAGGGTGGAGCCGTCGGCGAGCCTGATCGTGACGTAGCCGTCCCGGCCGGTCCTGAAGTCGTCGCCCGCGCCGATCTTTGCGCCGGGCCGCAGTGGCGCACCCTTGGACTGCACGTTGCCTTCGACGTGCACGAGTTCGAGGGTCACCGCGTCATTCTTCATCCAGTTTGCCGGGAGGCGGATCACCTGGCCGGGGGCGATCCGGTCCTTGTCCTTGAGCCGGTTGTGCTCCCACAGCGCGCGCTGGACTTCGTGCCGCTGGCCCTCGATGAGGTAGCGGCGCGCAATGCCGATCATCGTGTCGCCGGGTTGGGCGGCGTACTCGATGTCGGTCGCCGGGGCCGGGAGCACGCCGGCGCTTTGCGCCAGCAGTGCGGGAGCGGCAAGGGCAAACGCGGCTGCCAGGGCCAGACGGAGGAGGAATGCGCGCATGGGTCGTTACGGTCGGAAAACCCGGATTATGCCTTCGCCCGGTGCCAAGGGAGCGTAAACATCTGTAACCCGCCCGAGGATGCATGCAAACATCGCATTGCCGCGGTCCGGGATACATTGCTACCGTGAAGCCGTCACTCCAGGGAGGTCGCATGGGCTGCATCGATTTGCGCGAGTGGATCGCGCTGCTGGAAAAGGAAGGCGAACTGCACCGGATCACCGCCAAGGTGGACTGGGACTGCGAAATCGGCACCGTCTCCCGCCGCGTGCTCGAGGAGCAGGGCCCGGCGCTGCTGTTCGAGAACGTGAAAGGCCACGAGAAGACGCGCGGCCGCAAGGTGTTCTGCGGCGGCATCGGCACCCGCGCGCGCCTCAACCTCGCGCTGGGCTTCCCCAAGGAGGCGACGAACAACGAGATCGTCCAGCACGTGATGAAGAAGAACCGCGAACAGATCGAGCCGGTCGTGGTGGCGGACGGTCCGGTGAAGCAGAACATCGTCAAGGGCAAGGACATCGACCTGCTCGAGTTCCCGGTGCCCAAGTGGCACTACCTGGAGGGCGGGCGCTACATCAACACCTACGCCTGCATCGTGACCAAGGACCCGGACACCGGCGTGCAGAACGCCGGCATCTACCGCGGCATGGTGGGCAAGAAGAACACGATCCCGTCCCTCCTCATCAAGGGCGGCCAGCACTGGGGCCAGCATTTCGCCAAGTACGCCGACCGCGGCCAGAAGATGCCGGTGGCCTGCGTGATCGGCTGGGACCCGATCATGGGGTTCCTCGGCGGCAGCCCGCTGCCGGCCGGCGTGTCGGAGTTCGCCGTGCTCGGCGCCTATCGCGGCGAGGCGGTCAAGATGGTGAAGTGCGAGACCGTGGACCTGGAGGTGCCCGCGAGCTGCGAAATGGTGATCGAGGGATTCATCGATCCCGACCCGAAGGCGTACGAAACCGAAGGCCCGTTCGCCGAGTTCACGGGCTATGTGTCGGACCTTCCAACGCCGCGGCCCACCATCGAGGTGAGCTGCATCATGCACAGGGACGACCCCATCCTGCGCGGCACGCAGGAAGGCAACATGCCCGGGTCGTTCTCCGAGAATGCAGTGATCTCCTCCGCGCAACGCGCAGGCATCGCGTGGAACATCCTCAACGCGGCCGGCGTGCCCGGCGTACAGGACGTCTACTGCGACCCAATCACCTGCGGCATCAACGTCTACATCAAGATCAGGAAGACTTACCAGGCCCAGCCCAAGCAGGTGGCGGCGGCATTGTGGGGTGCGGGGGCGGGGCAGGGCCGCTACAAGCATGTGTTCGTATTCGAGGACGACATCGACGTCTCGAACTACCAGCAGATCGACTGGGCGCTGGCCTACCGCATGAATGCCGCCACGGAGGGCATTACGCAGTTCCCCGGGCTGCTCGGCCATGCGTTGGACCCCAGCACTCCGCTCGAGGAGCGGGATGTCCAGCAGCTCGGCGCGGGCACCTGGACGCGCGTGCTGTTCGACGCCACGCGCAACTGGCATTTCAAGCGCCGGCCCGAATGGAACAACGAGCGATTCCCGCCGACCGTGGAGCCGCACGCGGACCACCGCGCCCTGGTGAACAAGCGGTGGAAGGAGTACGGGTTCGGCTGAGCCGGGAATACGGGCCCTCCCGGGTCCGGGCTTGCGCAGGTTGAAATGGCCATTTAGAATTATTAAATGGACATTTCAATCACCGAATTCAAGCATCGTTGCCTGGAGATCGTGCGCCGCGTCGAAGAGTCCGGTGAGGCGGTGTCGATCACCCGGCACGGCCGGGTTGTCGCCCAGCTCGAGCCTTCGCCGGAATCCTCCTCCGGCATGAACGAGCCTTGGAAGCGCTTGCGCGCGCTTGGCGGAAAGCTCGACGCACGGCCCGAAGAACCGGTGTTTCGCGATGAGGATTTCGAGGCGCTTCGTTGAGCGTCGTTCTCGATACCCACATCTGGATTTGGTGGCTTACGGGAGACAGGGCGCTCTCCCAGACTGAGCGCGACGCGCTGGACGCCGAAGCGACACGCAAGGGATGCAATCTGCCCGCCATCAGTCTTTGGGAAGCGCAGATGCTCCACGCGAAAGGCCGATTGAGGCTTCCTTTGCCGTTTGAAGCCTGGCTGGCACAGGCTGCGGATCCCCGGATCCTGACGGTGCTTCCAATGGACGTGAAAGTCATCTCCGCCCTCAACAGGCTGCCGGCTTCGTTCCACGGGGATCCAGCCGATCGGATGATCGTCGCCACGGCGAAAGCGCATTCGCTTCCATTGGCTACGAGGGACACGCGAATTCGACGTTCTCGCGTCGCAAAGTTGTGGAAGGCGGGCTGAAGGCATCCATTGACAGGGACGGGATTTATAGTTGACAATGGAAACTATCCACCCTGAAAGCCGCTACCAGAGCGGCCTTTAGCCCATGCGCCCTCTGGAAGGCCTTGTCATCCTCGACCTCGCGCGCGTGCTCGCGTGCCCGTATGCGAGCATGATCCTCGCCGAGCTCGGCGCCACGGTGATCAAGGTCGAGCAGCCCG